>JANNAY010001527.1:0-6160 GCA_031384945.1 Deltaproteobacteria bacterium | reverse complement strand
GCTCAGCCACGAGCTGCGCAACCCGCTCGCGCCCATCCTGATGGCCCTTGAGCTCATGAAGGAGCACGGGGACACGGGAGTGCGCGAGCGCGGCATCATTGAGCGGCAGGTGAAGAACGTCATGCGGCTCATCGATGATCTCCTCGATGTCTCGCGCGTCACCCGCAGCGAGATCGAACTGAAGATCGAAGAGGTCGACGTCGCCGTCATCATCGACGACGTGCTGGCCCAGACGAGCAGCCTGCTCGAGAAGCACGTGGTGACCATCGCTGTCGACGCAGGCCTGCGCCTGCCGGCCGACCCGGTCCGCCTCACCCAGATCCTGTCGAACCTGTTGACGAACGCCGCGAAGTTCACGCCCCCCGGCGGGTCGATCACCGTGTCGGCCGCGCTCGAGGCCGCGGCGGACGAAGTCGTCATCCGGGTGAAGGACAACGGCAGCGGCATCGAGCCCACCTTGCTGTCGAGCGTTTTCGAGGCCTTCGTACAGCGCGTGCAGGCCTCCGATCGCCCCCTGGGTGGGCTCGGGCTTGGGTTGACGATCGTGAGGGGCTTGGCGGCGTTGCACGGTGGAACTGTCGATGCCCACAGCGGCGGCGCCGGGCAGGGGTCGGAGTTGATGGTGCGCTTGCCGGCCCATCGACGCGCGCATCTTGGGGCCCAAACCCCTCGGGTGCAGGCACCCGCTGACGCGTCGGCGTCGGCCGGCGTCGATGCCGAGGGCGGCCCGCAGCGGGTGCTGGTCGTCGACGACAATGAAGACGCCGCTTTGCTGCTGTCAGCGTTGCTGCGTCGCGACGGGCATGAAGTGGTCGTGGCGCACGACGGCTTCGAGGCGCTGGCGGCACGCACCACCTTCGTCCCCGACGTCGCGCTGCTCGACATCGGGCTCCCCGGCATGGACGGCTTCGAGCTCGCTCGCTCGCTGCGCTCGCTCTACCCCGGCGTGCCGCTCAAGATCATCGCGGTCTCCGGCTACGGTGAGCAGCGCGATCGCGTGAACTCCAAGGCCGCCGGGTTCGATGAGCACCTCGTCAAGCCGGTTGACGTGACGCGCCTGACCGAGCTGCTGGGTACAAAAGCCTGAACGGACTGATACGTCGAAGGCGCGTCCGCCGGCGAAGAGCCTCAAGAAAAGAAGATGGCGCTGACGTCACAGGGGAATGACGAGCAGCGCCAACTGCAACGCCGACCGGGGGAAGTCTGGCGTCGCGGGCCGTGGCTACGAGAAGACCTCGTCGACGTCAACCGGAACGCGCAGCCAACCACGCCAGCATGATGAGCACGACGGAGGCGACCAGGAAAGCCGACTGCAGCCTGTGCGGCTTGACCAGCGCCTCGCGCACGCGAGCCACCACCATCGTCGGCTCGCTCCGCTGTGGGTCGATCGGCAGCGGGGGCGCGACGGCGGAGCCAGCAGGCGCCTGTGGCCACGCTTGAGCGGCGCTGCGGTCTTCGACCTCGTCGATGTCGTCTTCCGCCAGGCGAATGGTGTGAACGGGGACCAGCCCTGCTGCAGACCGCAGCCGGATCGGGACTTCTTCGGCGACGGCGAAGACGCCGGCGACGCTGGCCTCCGACGGAAGCGACGGGGGAGCGTCGAGCGCCCCGCCCCGGAACATCGGGCGGACGGGCGTGTCGACCTCCAACGAGAGCGGCGGCGCCGCCCGTCGGAATCGCGCCGTGTCCGAGTCCTCCGACGGCTTCGCGGGATCGCGTGACGCATCAACCACGGTCGGGCGGTCGTCGTCGTCGTCGTCAGCGCCGCGGTGTCCGTCCGGCTCCGTCGTCCCCTCAGCGACCGTTGCAGGACCGATGCGCGCGTCGCGCGTGGTCGCCTCAGCCGCCGCTGTCGCCGCGTCGTCCGGCGGCGGGGAGGGCTGGGTGGTTCCGACCTGAATGAGGCCGGCGGCCATTGCCGAGCGAGCGCGGTCGATGAGGGCGCAGAGGTCGCGCGCCTCGTTGGCGAGCTCGTCGGCCAGCAAGGCGAGGTCTTCGGCGACGCGGCCGGCACTCGGCCGCGCCGACGGGTCGCGCCGCAGCAGGCGCTTCAACACCCCGAGCATCCGGGAGTCCAAGGCCTGGACGTCCACGTCGCCGAAGGGGTCGCGGAAGAAGACGGCGGCGGCGACGTCGCGCGGGTTGCCCTTGAACACCGCGCGTCCGAGGGCGGCCTCAAGCAGCAGCACGCCGATGGACCACACGTCGGAGGCTTGGCAGGCCTTGGCGGTCTCGAAGACCTCCGGGGCCAAGTAGCGCAGGGTGCCGAGCACGTTGCCGGCCTCGGTGCGGGCGGAGCGCTCGGCGTCGTCGAAGAGGGCGCAGCCGAGGTCGATGACCCGCGCCCTGCCTCCGGCTTCCACCAGCACGTTGCGCGACGAGAGGTCACGATGAACGGCGCCGAGCGCGCGGCCGTCGTCGCCGGCGACGTCGTGGAGCACGGCGATGGCCGCTGCGACCTCGCTGCCGAGCTTCGCGACCATCCACGGCGTCAGGCGCGCCACCTTCCACAGCGCCTCGAGCGGAACGCCGTCGATCCACTCCAACGCGAGGACGGTCGAGCCGCCGTCGTCGAGGACGTCAACGGTCTCGACGAAGCCAGTGCCGTTGAGGCGTCGCCCGAGCTTGCCCTCGTCGCGCAGGCGGCGCTGGGCCATCGCGTCCGTCGGACGAAGGGCGCGCTTCAAGACGACCTGTCGCCCACCCCTGCTCCGCGCGAGCAGCACCTCAGCCATGCCGCCTTCGGCCAGCTTGTCCTCGACCTCATAGGACCCGATCCGCATGCGGCGTCTCCTGCTTCCGGTATTCATGTCCGTTGCCTTTACTACCGCGCTCGGTACTATGAATGCTATGGAAGCACTACATCGCTTCGACCCCGCCCGGTTCGCCGCCAACGATCGGACTGTGCCCGAGGCGCCGCATGCGTGACCGCGGCGACGAGAACGACCGAGGTCGGGACGGCGAGCGAGAGCGTGGCGTAGAGCGCGCCGCGGAGCGCGGCGTCGAGAACAAGTACCTGCTGAAGCTCGAGGAGCCGCGAGAGGCCTTCGCCGCTCGGCGGGTCAGCGACATGGTGGACCGGCTCGCTCCGGTGGCTGGCAACGCGCCAGAGCAGATCCGTGAGGCTTGGCACCTCTGGCGGACGAAGGAGCCGCAGCCGGAGACTCACACGCTCAACGACCCGATGCAGGTGCGCCTGAGCGAGGACAAGAATCTCGCCTTTGCCTCGCTCTTGCAGCGCGCCGGCGTCCGGGCGGACCGCGAACCGAAGGATCCTGACGAGTTGGGGCGCGACCAGCGTCCGGCCGTCTGCGACGACGATATCTTCGCCCGCGCCGTGCGGGGTGCCGCCTTCAAGAGGCCGCCCCACCATCCAGCGCCCGAAAATCGGGGCGAACGCCCCAATTCCCTTCCGCCGCCGCCCGTCGCGCGGCGGGCACCGAAGGAGCCTGAAGCACAGGAGCGCCCGCTCCTGCGCGCGGCGCTGTCACCGAAGGAGCGCATGGTGGTTCAAGCCGAGGCGCTGGAGGCCGTCGCCCGCGGCGCCCTTGAGCGGGCTCAGGCGCGCCCGATCGAGTCGCGCGAGGACTACTTCATGCGCAAGTACGAGGAGCTGAAGCTCGATCCCGAGAAGCTCCGCGCGGTGGAGCGCGACTTGGAGAAGCTGCGCAAGGTCCCCGGCCTCGGTGACCCCGACGTGGCCGAGCGCGAATTTGAGAAAGCGGACGAGCGCTACCGCGCCGCCGACAACGACGCCGAACGGGCAAAGGCTTTCACCCGCGCGACGGCGCTGCGTCTGCTGATGGAAACTGGCCGCAGCAACACGGCTCCCGACCACCCACGCGCCCTGCCCGCTGGCGATGTCGTGGCGCCCCGAGCGCTGGTGGAAGCCAGGGGCGCGCCCGAGCTCGACACGAACCCCGGAAGAGGCCGTCGAAAGCCCGAAGCCCCCGCCGAAGATGCCCTTTTCGCTGCCGCCGCTGACGTCGTCCCGGTTCGAACGATTGAAGTCGGGGATCGCGACATCGTCGAGCCGAGTCGCAGCCAAAGCCGCGACCAGGAGCAGGACGCGTTTCGCATGAAGGATCGCCTGCGGGCGAACTCGGAAGAGGAGCGGCTTGGTGAGGCCGTGGCGCACGAGATGTACGTGTCCCAGCGCGTCTGGGACAATTCAGAGCTCATGGCCGAGGTGCGCGCCGCCGAGCGCCGCTACGAAGCGGAGCCGACCAACGCCGACTTCTTCGTGGTCGCTCGCCAGCACGAGACCCTCGTGGCCGACGCAAGAGCGCGCGGCGATGACGAAGCCCACCTCGTCGACCGCATCGCCCTCGCCGGCCTCGCCCAGAAGCAGCTCTACGCCCAGCGCAGCCTCGAGTACCGGGTCGCCGAAGACGCCGTCGTCGAGTTGCGAACCGCGCCGCCGTGGGAGCGCGACGAGGTGCGCCGCGAGGCGCTGGCCTTGATGGAGATCGAGCACCGGGGCGAGCGCCCGTTCGTCGACGATTTCGCGTTCGTGAAGCGCGAGCTGGTGCGCCTCAACGACGAGGACCCCGACGCCGCGCGCGTCATGGCGGTCCTGCACCAGTACATGCGCCACTCGCCGGCGACTCTGGCGGAGGATGCGCTGTGGGATCCCGCGGCGAGCGCCCGGGTCGCGGCCGAGGGTGACCGTCTCCTGCTAGACGACGCCGCCGCCGTTGACGACCAGCTGCAACGCGAGCTCACCAGCTTGCGACTGACCCTGCTGCTCGATTCGGCCGAGGCCGTTCGCGCGGGAGCCCTCGCACGGGCGCAAGAAGTCGCCCTGCTGCTGCAGGAGCTGCCCGTTCGGCGCAGCCTCGAGATCGACACCGGAAACTGACCTAACCGACCTGATCGAAGACGAAGGAGGCACGAGATGGGAAACATCCAAAAGACCGTCGACCAAGAGATCGAGCTGATGGTGCAGCTCGCCCGGCGCGAGGCGCCGACGGCGAAGACGCCAGAGGAGCTGTGGCCGACGGTCGAGAAGGTGCTCCAGGGCGCGCACGCGCCCGATGTGCTCGTTCGCCAGACCCGCCGCGCGTTGTTCGCGAAGGGCATCGACCTCGGTCGGGTCGACGAGAAGCGCTGACGATGGCCGCAGCAGCTCCCGTCGTCCTTCCCACCGCCGAGAGCGCCCTGCCCCCGGGCGGCGCACCTGGTCGCCTGCACAAGAAGCCGACCCTCATCCCGGTTTACACGCTGGCCTGCTTCGTCGGCGCCCTCGTCTGCGTCCTCTACGGCGCGCGCACCTTCCCGGCCATCGAGCGGCGCGTGCTCTCGCTCGCCGAGCACCCTGACGAGCTGCGCCTGTTCGCCGTCGGCGTCGCCGTCGTCGTCGTCGTCCTCGCCATCCTCGAGAACATTCGGCGTTTCCGCGCGCCGGCCGTGCCGGGCTATCTGCGGATGAACCGCGCCCTCGCCTACGGCATCGTCGGCGCCCTCGCCGTCGGCGCCGTCGTCGTCTCGCGCCGACCGGAGCTGCTGCGCGCCGTCCTCTTCGACGCCGAAGCCGAAGCCGTCGCCCTCGTCACCGCCGCGGGATTCTCTCTGCTCGCCTACGTCGGCTGGCTTCACCCGCTGCACGACGACGTCAGCGATGGGCCTCCGGCCTACCAGCTCGTCGTCCAGCAGCTGCAGAACACCTACGACTTCATCCTCGGGATCGAGCGCCCCGAGGACTACAAGAAGGCCGTCGCCGGTCCGGCTCGATGGCTCGTGTTCCCCGAGAACAGCCTGTGGACGAACCTGCTGTGCTTCGGCGGCATCGGGTCTGGCAAGACGACGACGGTCGCCTATCCGCTGATGATCCAGGCCCTCGGAAAGTACCCCGACGACGACAGCATGCGGCCGTCGGTCATCTTCATGGACCTCAAGGGCAACAACGCCCTGCGCATCTACGAGCTATGCAAGTCCATCGGCCGCGAGAAGGAGTTCTGGTGCATCTCGCCGGGCAACCAGCTCTTTGACGACAAAGGCGAGAAGCCCCTCCTCGACGCCAAGGGGCGACCGATCATCCCGAAGGACCGCTTTCTCAAGTGGAACCCCATCGGGGGCAGCGCTGCCGGCGACCTCCGCTCGAGCGCGTTGCTCGATGCCATGTCGGCCACCAACGACGGTGCGAAGCAGGGCGGCGCCC
>JANNAY010001442.1:0-10879 GCA_031384945.1 Deltaproteobacteria bacterium | reverse complement strand
CGCCGCGATCAGCGGGTCGGCCGCGATCAAGGCCCGAAACCGGCGTTTGGGGACTCCGCTCCCCACCCATTTTTGGGGTCTGGACTCCACAGAGGCCCCCGGCTGGGGAGTCCGCTCCCCACCCCACCCGGACCGATCGCGGCACAGGGCGGTGCAATGCGATCGCGGCCGCAGTGGGACGCAATGAAATGCGTGGCACGCTTGTGGCTAAAGTCCCTTCCGAAGACGGAACGCAACCAGGAGGAACCATGCGCAAGCTGACCCTGACACTGACGACCTTCGCTGCGCTGGCCACCGCGCCCGTGCTCGCTCAAGACGGCACGCCCAACGGTGAGTGCACCGGTGCCAGCGACGACCCGGCCTGCGGCGCGCCCGAGCAGTCCGGCGGCGGCGGCTGCGGCTGCGGCGGCGGCTCGATTCTGATCGCCTTCACCGACCAGGGCGACTCGTACCAGTACGCCGACGACTTCGACGACGACGGCTTCGAAGACAACAGCGACAACGCGCCCTTCGTCTTCAACCCCGACCAGATCGACGGCGACGGCGACGGCATCGGCGATGTCGCCGACTTCTGCCCGACCACCGCGGCCCCGCTCGTCGGCGGCGTGCGCATCCAGCGCGACACCAACGCCAACGGACTCGGCGACGAGTGCGACCCCGACGCTGACGGCGACACCTTCCCCAACGACGCCGACAACTGCCCCGGCGTCATCAACCCCTTCGCCGGCCTCGACGGCGCCCAGCTCGACAAAGACGGCGACGGCACGGGCGACGCCTGCGACAACGACGACGACGACGACGGCTGCCTCGACGCCGACGACAACTGCCCGCTCGCCTCGGCCGTCAACTGCAGAGAGACCCTCGCCGTCGTGCCGAACGAGTGCTTCCCCGACCAGGACGCCGACGGCATCGATGACTTCATCGACCTCTGCGCCTCGATCCCCGACCTCGCCCAGGCCGACACCGACGGCGACGGCACCGGCGACGCCTGCGACAGCGACCTCGACAACGACGGCGTCGACAACAACATCGACAACTGCCGCCAGCTGCCGAACATCAACCAGGGCAACGAAGACCGTGACGGCTTCGGCGACGACTGCGACCCGCTGCTCTGCTACGTCGTCGACGGCGACGAAGCCGGCTGCCTCGACCCCGCCGCGCCCTTCGCCGTCAAGGCCGCCCTCGTCGAACAGCGCAAGCGTGACCTGCTCACCGGCGAAGACATCCTGCTGCACATCTTCGCCAACCGTGAAGACAAGGCCATCCGCTACACGTGGGTCATCACCGACCAGCCCTCTGACGGCGACGCGACCATCAGCAACCCCAAGGGTGCCGTGAGCTTCAGCAACAGCATCCAGTACATCTACGAGGCCGACCGCGCTGCCAAGTTCAACGCGAACATCCCCGGCGAGTACACGGTTGAACTGCAGGCTGAGCTGGCGTTCGAAGACGATGAAGGCTACAGCGTCAAAGCTGCCAAGAGCCAGATGAAGATCAAAGTCGGTGGCGAGGCCAAGGGCGGATGCGCCGCGGTGCCTGCCTCGACCCCGGCCCTGACCGCTCTCGTCGGAATGGTGCTCTTCCTCCGCCGCCGCCGCCGCGTCTGAGCTGAGTCCCCCACGAAGAGAAGAACCCCGGCCGTGCTGGGGTTCTTCTTTTTTCAGGACAGTGATGTGCTGACAGCTCGACGATCCACGCAGATACAAATCAGGCACGGATCGAGCACACACGTTGCGCGAGAGATCGGGCGCTCCGCTTGAGCAGGCGCCAGCGACATGGGCTATGATGACGACGTCACGGAGGCAGAGATGATCAGGGCCAACACGTTGCGCTTCGCTGTCCGGTTGTTGGCGTCCTCGACGCTGCTGCCCCCATTGATGGCGGCGATGGTCGGCGGCTGCACCGACCGCAAGCTCGTCCCTGTCGAGCAAGACCTGCCCGAGAACGTCGACGACATCGTCGACATCGAGGCTGAGTTCTGCACGCGCCCCGTCGAAGACGTCGTCTTTCCCGTCAAGCTCTTGTTGGTGCTCGACACCTCGGGCTCACTGCAGTTCACCGATCAAGCTGGCCTGCGCCGCTCGGCGGTGCGCGAGCTCATGTCGAACCTGGCCACGCAGAACGACCTGCAGGTGGCCACCATCGGCTTCGGCAGCAACGTCAACATCGACCCGCCCATCTCGCCTGGCGCGCCGATGTTCGTGCCGGCGTCGTCGTGGGTCGAGCCGCCCTTCGTCGGCCTCGCCGACGTGCAGACCAACTACCACGGTGCCCTCGAGGCAGTGAAAACGCACATCCTGCTCGACATGTTGCAGAGTGACCCCGCCGAAATTTCGCGTTCGAAATACATCATCATCTTCTTCTCCGACGGCTCGCCGACGCCGAAGTGCTGCATCACCGTCGACGAGAGCGTCGGTGACATCAGCGACATGCCCTACGACTGCGCGCCCGAGCCCTACGAGGTGGCCGTCGCCGGCCGCCGCTATTGCGAGGGCGAAGAAGAACAAGCCATCTGCAACGACGTCGACTTTCTCGACCGCTTTCGCGGGCTCAACCCCGGCGACACGCCCCCCGACTTCGGCGACGGTGCTCTCGAGGCGCTCAACGAGCTCGAGCCCAACGACAACTACAACCGCACCTACCAGAACGAAGACCTGGTCTCAGACATCATGAAGCTCGGCGACGAGTTCGGCGTCGGCGAGATGCGCTTTCACACCGCATTGCTCTTCGACTCGACCCTGCCCGACGACGTCAAAGAGATCTACCGCCTCAACCGCTGCCGTTCTGAAGGTTTGCTGCGCCGCATGGCCGAGATCGGCAACGGTATTTTTCGCGATTTCGAGAACAGTGAAGAGATCGACTTCTTGAGCTTCAACTTCACATCGCTCAAGCAGAGCTTCACGTTGATGCGCGCCTACGCGCAGAACAACAATGCGCTGCCGCCAAAAGACGGCGGCGATGTCGCCAAAGACGTCGTCGTCCTCGACTTCCTCGCCGACAGCGACGGCGACGGCGTCGACGACGGCACCGAACAAACCGTCGGCACCGACGTCGCATCCAAAGACAGCGACAAGCTCGCCATGCCGCCCGCGGTCACGCAGGTGCCCGAGCCCATCGCCGACCCCGACGCCTGGGGCGACGGGTGGAGCGACAGGTTCGAGTCCGAGCGCATCGCGGTCGGCTTCGACCCGCGCTTTCAGAGCTTGCCCGTCGACGCCTGCCCCGGCTTCGACCCCGACGGCCGCGACCGCCAAGACCTCGACGGCGACGGCGTCAACGGCTGCGAAGAAGATCTGCTCAACACCAACCCCAAGCGCGCCGACAGCGACGGCGACGGCCTCGTCGATGGACTCGAAGTCAGATTCGGCCTCAACCCCGACGTCGCCGAAGGCAACCGCGACGAAGACTTCGACGGCCTCCCCAACGCCGACGAAGTGGTCAAAGGCCTCGACCCGCTCTTGCCCGACGAAGACCGGCGCGAGCGCGCTGGCGTGCGCTACGAGCTCATCAACCAGGGCGACACCGACGACGGGCGCACTTGCTACAAGTCCATCGCCCGCGGCGTGCACCTGGCGACGACAGCGCCCCGCTTCGCCGGCGGCCGCTCCGGCTACAACGACGTCTTCTACTGGGTCGCCGAAGCCCCCTCTGACGCCGCGTCGCGCGTCGAGATGCGCGTCGCCTGCCACCGCGCGCAGTACTTGAAGCCGTCGTTCAAAGATCCAGCAAATGGCAAGATCTTCTTCAAAGAAGAAGACTTCTTTGACCTGTCCGATCCTCTGGTGCTCGAGCGCATCGCCAACGGCGAAGACATCTGCAAGGGATTGGAGGTGCGCTGATGACTCTGATCTCCCGTGCCCTTGTGGGTCTCTCGGTCGCGGCCGGTGTTTCTTGTACGCTGTCTTGCACCAACGCCGAGCTGGCGCCCATCCCGCCGCCGACGGTCGAGCGGGCCGACAACAAGCTCGCCGTCGAAGGCCGCTTCTGCACCACCGACCCCGATGACCTCGCGTTTCCGGTGAAGCTGCTGTTCATCATCGACACCTCGTCTTCGATGGACAGCACCGACCCCGACGCCCAGCGCGTCAACGCGATCCTCGAGGTCATCGACAGCGTCAAAGACGTCCCCGGCGTCGAGATCGGCATGATGGTCTTCGGCCTCGGCGTGAACCCGCTGACCGACCACTGCGACGACTACGTCGCGCGCACCAACTGCGCGCCGGGCTTCGCGCCCCCCGAAGAAGCCCTCAAGGTCGCCGCTGGCGCCGGCCAATCCGCTGGCACCACCGACTTCGTGCTCACCCTCGAGAGCGTCATCGGCTTTCTCGCCGACGACCTCGGCCAGAGCGATCCGCTCGAGCTGCAGAACGCCCGCTACTCGATCATCTTTTTGAGCGACGGCCTGCCCGACGCCGACGGCAGCTTCGACCCCATCGGCACCTGCATCGACGCCGCCGAGTGGGAGCGTGCGGGCGAAACCATCGATGACGCCGGCGTCGTCACCGAGGTCGGCGACCTGTTGGAGCAGATCACCGAGCTCGCCGAGCAGTACGACGTGCGCGAGCTGACCTTCAACACGGCCTTCGCCGCCGCACCCGAGACGTCGACGCAGATCAAAGCGTGCGGCTCGACCTTCATGCGCGCCATGGCCAAGCAGGGCAAAGGCATCTTTCGCGACTTCTCGTCGGGCGAAGAGATCAACTTTCTCTTCATCGACTTCACGAGCTTCAAGCGCGTGTTCGCCATGAAGTCCTTTCTCGCGTGGAACTTGAACGCCGCGCCGTTCTCGCAGGCCCTTGGCGTTGGCCCTCGCGTGCGCAGCGACGACCCCACCCTCGCCAAAGGCATCATCGACAGCGACGGCGACGGCCTCACCGACGAGGTCGAAGACCGCATCGGCACCGACCCCAACTACCAAGACACCGACGACGACGGCTTCTCTGACTTGCTCGAGCACCGCCTCGCGCTCTCGGGCAGCGACGCGCTCGACCCCACCGACGCCGACTGCATCGCCGACGTCGACCGCGTCGACAGCGATGGCGACGGCTTGCGCGACTGCGAAGAGCGTTTCTTCGGCACCAACGTCCGCGCCTGCGACAGCGACAACGACGGCTTCGGCGACGGCATCGAAGTGCTCGCCAACCTCAACCCCGGCCTCGACGACACCTTGCTCGACGTCGACTTCGACGGCGTGCGCAGCAACAACGAATTGCGCGCCCACAGCCGCATCGACCAAGACGACGTGCTCGAGCTGTCTGAGCACGCCTACCGCTACAAGGTCGTCGAAGACGGCATCGAAGGCAGCTCGCTTTGCTATACGTTTCGCGCTGAAAACATCGCGTTGTCGTCGACGACCGGCGCCCGCGCTGGCGACGGCGGCGGCAGCGGCGTCCCCGTCGACATCGGCCTCGGCGGCGGCGCGATGCAGAGCAGCGAGAACCGCATCATCTTTGAAGTGACCGAGCAGCCCTTCGACTCGACGACCGAGCAGGGGGTGGCCCGGCTCGCCTGCGCCCGCGCCCGCTTCGACGCCGACCGCGCCCTCAAAGACCCCGCTGGCGGCGTGATGACGTTGCCCGAGAGCGCCTTCAAGCCCGCTGACGTCTTCGACCCCGCCGTCGACTGCGTCGATCCCTGACTGCTTTCATTGAATGTGGTGAGCCCATGATTCGCGCGTTTCAAGCCCGCTTTGTCGTCGTCGCTGCCGTCGCTGCCGCCGGCGTCGGCTGTGATCCGCCTCCGTCGGTCGACGACGCGGGCATCGAAGATCAAGCGTGTGAGCTCGACTTGAACTTCGACACGACGGGGGCAGAGACGCCGCCGGCCGGTGCGGCGGGGCACGGCATCTTGTGTCCGTCGTTCGACGTCGACCTGTGGGCCTTTGAGGCTGCCGCCGGCGACATCGTCACGCTGCACATCACGATGCCGGTGGGGTCGATCACCGCGGTGAACCCGGCCTACAAGATCATCAAAGACAACGGCACGCCCGACGGTGAGCCGACGTCGTTCTCCGGCGAAGATCCTGCCCGCGTGAACAACGCCGACCCGACCGACTTCACCGCCGCGCACCGCATCGAGACCGCTGGCCGCTACTACGTCGCCATCCAAGACGCCCGCTTCGTCGAGAACGGCTTCGACATCGTCAACGAGTACGGCATCGAGATCAGCCTGCAGCCCGATCCCGACGCCAACGAGCCCAACAACAACGAAGCGACGGCGACGCCTGAGGCCGCGGGCACGTTCACCGGCCAGATCGCCACCACCGGCGACGAAGACTGGTACGCGGTCACCGTTCCGGCCGGCGCCCAGATCGTCGACGTCACCGTCACCGCCGTCGGCGACCGCGACGGCACCGACGGCGCTGACGGCGACGAAGACGCCGACTCTGGCGTCGACCACGTCGTCCGCCTCGTCGCCGCCGACGGCCAAACCGACTTGTTGGCGGCGCCGCTGGTGCAGCCGCGCCTGGCGAACGGCGACCTCGATCCGGCGGCGCCGGTCACGGCGCGTTTGCGTGTGCGCGCGCCTGGCGGCGCGACCGCCTACGTCGTCATCGCCGACGACGACGGCGAGCAGTCGCAGCTCGATGCTGCCTTGGGCGCGTATACGGTGACCTTGACGGTCGTCGCCAACCCCGACGTCAACGAAGGCGCTGGCGCCAACGACGACGCTGTCACCGCCACCGTCATCGCCTCGGGCGCCCAGCTCGACGCCGTCATCGCCACCGAGGCCGATCAAGACTTCTACAAGATCGCCGCTGGCGCCGGCACGACGCAGGCGAACCCGAAGGTGCTCGTGCTGACCATCGAGACCAACGCCGCGATCAGCGACGCGTACCAGCCGCAGGTCACTATCCTCGGCGTCGATCCCGAGACCGACAACCAGGCCTGCAACGCCAGCTGCGCCGTCTGCGACGCCAACAAGTGCAAAGAGCCGCGGCTGCAGCGCTTCATCGACAGCGCGACGTTTCGCACGGCGTATCCGCTGCGCGACACGCAGGCCGTCTTTGTCGTCGTCAACGAGGCCAACGACGACGCCTTTGAAGAGGGCACCGGCTACAGCATCCGCGCTGAAGTCATCGACGACCCCGACCCCGGCGAAGCCGGCGACGACTTCTTGATCGCCAACCTCGAGTTCGCCGGCTTTGCCAACGGCGACGACCTCGCCGCCCAGTACGACAACTCGATCGACCGCGCCCGCGTGTTGAGCACCGATTACCTGCCCACCTGCGACGACGACGCCGTGGCGGGCGACGTCACCTGTCTTGACCTCGCGCCGGTGCCCGAGCCCATCGCGCTCGGCGGCTTTCCCGCCGACAAGAGAATCGCCGCTGACTGCTCCGACCCCGGCATGGGTCCGCGTTCGGTGACGGCGACGGGGCGCCTCTCATACGAGGGCGACCGCGACTACTTCAAGATCGATGGGCTGCCGACGCGGGCCTACTTCGCGCTCAACCTCACCTACGCGGCGACGGGCGCCGGCCAGACCCCCGTCGAGCTCGCGCTCTTCGTGCACAACGCCAACGGCACCGTCATCTCGAACACGCTCGAGGCGCAGCAGACCAAGAGCGGCTGTTTGTCGACCGAAGACTCACCCGGCGACGACGTCGACACCGGCTGCCCCGACGGCTCGATCTGCGTCGACACCAACTGCTGGCAAGAGAGCGACACCAACGCGACCTTCAACAGCCACGTCTTTCCCGACAGCGCCGACGAGTGCTCGTTCATCTCGAACTTCGATGAACCACCGTATTTTCTTGAGGTCGTCGACAACGGCATCAATGACTTCGACCCGAACGTGACCTACACGATCGACGTCGACATTCTCTGCGGCTGCCCCGCCGAGTGCAACGTCGGCGGCGGCCTCGAGACCCGCTGCCAGGGCATGCCCGATCCCACCTGATGTTGAAAAAAGGATTGACAGTGAAACGTCTGATTGCGTTGCCGATTTCTATGTTGTTCGTCGCTTCGTGCGACGGCTGTGAGCGGACGCCGAGCGAGCTGCAGCCCGGCTTCACGAGCTACATCGTGCCCGGCAACTTCTGCCCTGACGCCGTGCTGGCGCCGGTGAACGTGCAGCTGCGCAACATCGGTGACGACGCGGTGAAGCTCGCCAGCGCCGAGCTGGTCGCGGCCGCGGGGCATGAGGCCGAGCTCGAGAGCTTCGACGCGCCCACGCTCGACGTCGAGAGCCTGCTCGCTGACGAGACCTCGTTCGCGCGCTTCATCTACCGCACGCCCGGCGGCGTCAGCCAGCACGCCGTTCTCGTCGTCACGTCAGACTCGGCCGTGAACCCGCGCCTCGAGGTCCCGATCGAGACCATCGAGGTGCTGCCTCCTGACGGTGCTGACGTCGACGCCCTCTGCGACGGCACGGCCGAAGGCGAAGGCGAAGGCGACGCCGGCGAAGGCGAAGGCGAAGGCGAAGGCGAAGGCGAAGGCGAAGGCGAATGAGCCGTCGTCGTCCCTAGAGATCAGAGCAGCAGCGAAAGCCCGTCGAGTAGTCCCAGTGGCTGCGGTCGTGGGCTGTGGTTCTGTAGAGGCAGCCTTCGCCGTTGAGCCGCGTGTCGACGTAGAAGCCGCCGCGAAACGTGCCGTTCGGATCGCTCGTCCACTCATGCAGGTTGCCCATCAGGTCGAAGTGGGTGCCTGCGTCGTCGACGCAGCCGGCGTTGTCTCCGGCTGTGTCGACGGTGTCGTGCTGCTGGTTGATGCACGGGTGGCCGAGCTCGCTCCAAATCCAGCTGTCGCCGGTGCCGAAGTATTCGACGACGGGATGTTGGCCGCGCGCGTCGTTGCAGACGCCGGGCTGTCGCGTGTTGCCATACGGATACGTCGTCGACGACGCGCCCTGGCAGGCGCGCAGCCATTCGCTGTCTGAGCAGAGCCGCTTGCCAGCTGCGGCGCAGGCCTCGGCGGCTTCGTTGCCGTTGATGTAGCCCTGCGGCACCGCTCCTGGTGCGCTTCTGGCGACGACGTCGGCGCTGCCCGGGTTTTGAAACGGTGAGAACCCGCTGCCATCGCTGTGCTCGAGAAACGCTTCCCAGCGGTCCATGCAGAAGCTGTTGTTCACGGGGGCCATGCCTGCGCCGCAGCCGCCGAGTCCGGCGGGTTCGACGACATCGCCGTTGACCACGGGGACGTCGTCTTCTTCGCAGACGCCATCGTCGACGACTTCGCCTTCGCCTTCGCCTTCGCCTTGGGCGGGGACGAGCCCCGCCTCACCCTCCGCGTCGCCTTCGCCTTCGCCTTCGCCCTGGGCGGGGACGAGCCCCGCCCCTCCCTCCGCGTCGCCTTCGCCTTCGCCTTCTCCTTCTGCGGCGATGTGGACGACCTCGACCACGACGCCGTCGCCGCAGCCCGCAAGAACGAGGAGGAAAAAGATATTGCGCACAGGCAGTCACGATATCGCTAGTGGCTGTTCCGGCATCGGACAAACGACGGAGGGCTCGACGGGAACAGCCCCCTTGGACGATCGAGGCGCAATGCCCTAGACGGACGGTCACCCAAGGAGCCCATCATGTTGCGCGTGTCGTTGTTTGCGGTTGCGGTTGCCGTCCCGTTCATTCTCTCGGCGCCCTCGTACGCCCAAGGCGAAGGCGAAGGCGAAGGCGAAGGCGAAGGCGAAGGCGAAGGTGAAGGTGAGCCCCCGCTCGACGTGCCGCCCGAGGTCCAGGCGCTCTGCGCCAAAGACTTCGAGTGCAACCCCGACGAAGCTGCCCCTGTCGAAGAGTGCGCTCAGGGCAATGCGGCGGCGCTCGAAGCGTCGGCCAGCGTCGGCAACGCCGATTGCGACGCCTTCAACGCTGCGTTCATCGCGTTCGCAGATTGCCGGTCCGACCTCGCCTGCGCGGCGTTCAACGACCAAGAAGACGCGACCTGCCAGACCCAGCTCGACGCGTTCGTCGCGCTGAGCAACGACGTCGGCCAGTTCTGCGCCGCGGGCGAAGCGCCCCCGGTCGTGCCAGCCGACTGGAACTGCTCGCGCGGCTTCTTCGGCACCGACGACGGCTGCGACTGCGGCTGCGGCGTCGCTGACCCCGACTGCGCCGGCGCCGGCACCGGCACCGCTGGCGAAGGCGTTGGCGTTGCAGGCTGCGAGTTCTGCTACGACGTCGCCGGCGAGCAGCTCCCTGACGCTGCGGGCCAGTGCACGGCCGGCGAAGGCGAAGGCGAAGAAGGCGAAGGCGAAGAAGGCGAAGGCGAAGAAGGCGAAGGCGAAGAAGGCGTAGGCGAAGGCGAAGGCGAAGACGGTGGCATCTGCTCGTCGATGACCGGCACGCTCTCTCCCGCGTTCGCGATCCTCGGCCTGGGCCTCGTGGCCCTGCGCCGTCGTCGTCGCTGAGCGTCCGCTCTGAGACGTCAGGTGAGGGCCCCACACGGGGCCCTCGCCTTTTTCGGCGATGCGCTAGAACCAACCGCATGGCGCGCATCGACTCGTTCCTCCGTCTCGTCGTCGAGCAACGCGCCAGCGACCTGCACTTCACGGCGGGGGCCGTGCCGCTCATCCGCCACCACGGTGAGCTGGTGCCACTGCCGTTTCGCGCGCTGTCAGAGGCCGAGGCCCGCAAGTTTCTCGGCGAGATGTTGAGCGCCGAAGAGAAAGACAAGCTCGAGACCGAGCAAGAGCTCGACCTGCTCTACTCGCTGCCCGGCGTCGGACGCTTTCGCGCCAACCTCTTCATGCAGAGCTCGGGATGGGGCGCGGCGTTCCGCATCATCCCCGACAGCCCGCCCCAGCTCGACGACCTTGGCTTTCCGACGTCGGTGCGCGGGCTGTGCGCGCTGCAAAACGGGCTGGTGCTCATCGGCGGTCCGACGGGGTCAGGCAAGACGACGACGCTCGCGGCGATCGTGAACGAGATCAACAAGACGGCGAA
>JANNAY010000131.1:0-1626 GCA_031384945.1 Deltaproteobacteria bacterium | reverse complement strand
CGCCTTCGCGCCTGATCAGTGCCAGCAACAAATCACAGGTGCGATCGGCCCGCTCGAGCACCTGGTCGCGGGCAAAGACCTCGAGCCGTCGGGTCAACGTCTCGTGGAGTTGCAAGTCGGTCATGACGGCCGCCGAAATGTCACGGAGCGAGGCTTTGGGAGAGACGCAGGCATTTCGGCCTGGCCGTCATTTCTCGTGGTCATGGCAGAGAGGTTAGTCGCGACGACGTCGCCAGCGCCAATCCGTCGCTCAGAGCTCGAACATCAACAGCTCGAGGATCGTGACCTGATCAGGGTTCGACCCCGGCTCTTGGTGAAACGACGAGTAGAGAACGCGGCCCTCGCCGTCGTGAAAGCCCACGATCTGCGGCACGTCTTCGAGGGTGGTGCCGTCGAGCAGGGGTGAATCGGCCGTGAGGTAGACGTCGACGTCAGCGGCGACGGCGGTCATCGTCGACCACGTCTCGAGCGCGTAGTGCAGCGTCGCCGTGTCTCTGCCGAGTCCGGCTGCGAGGTTGTCGTCGACGACGGTGGCGCTGACGTCGGCGATGGCGCCCTGGTCGGCTTGTGCGCGCAAGGTGTCGTCGCCGAGAAAGTCGATCTTGTCGGGCCAGGTGACCTCGATGAGGTCGTAGGCCTGATCCGACGCGTGCAAGCTGCCGCCGTCGCGCACGTAGTCGCGCAGGCGCTGCTGCATCTCGGGGCTCGCGATGTAGGCGGGCTCAGCGCTGCGGCAGTTCAAGAACAAGATGTCGTAGTCGCGCACGCGCTCGTCGGCGCCGAGCAAGGTGTCGGCCCAATCGCCGTCGTAGATGTCGAGGGTGGTGATGTCGACGCCGATGTTCGAGAGCACGTTCTCGACGTGGTCGAACTGCGAGCCGCGCACCACAGCGATCTTCAGCTCATCGGCCTCGAGCTGGCAGTCGTCGTCGTCGAGCGAGAGCACACCACCAGCAGGAATGACGACGTCGATCTCGCGGCGAAACGAGCCCTTCTCGATCACGAGCGTCTGCGGACCGGCGGGCACGTGCTCGAGCAGATAGCGGCCGTCGACGTCGGTCTGGCGGCTGATGCCCTCGGTCTCTGACAACGTGATCGACGCCGTCGCGTCGACGAGCCAGGTGCCGCCGTCGGGCGAGCAGACGCGGCCCTGCACGGCGCCCTCTTCGCCTGGTGCGGGGATGCCGCAGGCGCCGCCGATGTCGACGTCGATGACGTCGTCGGCGATGACGACGACGACCTCGGTCTTGTGAAACGTCGGCGCGGTGGCCTGCAGCACCTGCTGTCCCTCGGGCACGTGCGCCAACAAGAAGTGGCCGTCGTCGTCGGTGCGGTCTTCGATGACGCTGTCGTCGGCGAGCACGATGCGGACTTGCGCGTCTCTGACGACGTCGCCGATGTGGGCGTTGCACAAGATGCCCTCGACGGATCCGAAGCCAGGCTCGACCTCGGGCGTCGGCCGCGTCGTCTTCGGCGGCTCGGGCCGCGTGATCAGCGGCTCGGCGCAGTCGCAGGCGGACAGGCACGAGAGGGCGAGGACGACGACGGATGCGGCACGAAGCATGACTGCATGGCTAGAGCGAACAGCCGCTCCCTCCATCCCCCTGACGGCGGAGAAGGCGTGCC
>JANNAY010001434.1:0-1594 GCA_031384945.1 Deltaproteobacteria bacterium | reverse complement strand
GCGACGGCAGCTTCATCGTCGTCGACGCCACCTTCACGATGAAGGCGCCGAAGAAACCGGTGACGTTGCAGGTGGCGTTTCCCGGCGACGGCGTGCGCGTCGGCGATGCCTACGTGAACCACCCCCGGTTGGTGGGCTTCAAGGCCTTCGTCGACGGCAAGCCCGTCGCCAGCAAGGCGGACGAGAAAGAATTCTCCGTGCAGGCCGGGCCGCCGTCGTCGCCCTACAAGAAGACGCGGCGCGAGACGTGGCACACGTTTCCGGCCGTGATCGACGACGAGACGGTGGTGCGCGTCCGCTACGCCGTCGCTGCCGAGCCGATGGGCTTCGACGAAAAACAAACGCACGCGAAGGCGCAGTACATCCTGCACACCGGCGCGGCCTGGGCCGGCAAGATCGG
This sequence comes from Deltaproteobacteria bacterium, assembly GCA_031384945.1. GTDB lineage: Bacteria > Myxococcota > UBA727 > UBA727 > VGSZ01 > VGSZ01. The sequence continues at coordinate 1,194 of JANNAY010001434.1, read as the reverse complement.
CGAGGCCGTCATCGAGGTCCGCGGCGTCGACGTTGATGTGGAGAAGACGTCGCTGCGCACGCTGTCGATGTCGCCGGTGTCGCTGGTGTCGTTGAAGGGTGACGCGCCGCCGCCGCCCGTGTCGCCGCCGAACACGACGCGCACCAAGACGACGATCACGACGACGTTCAAAGACTTCGAGCCCGGCGACAAAGACGACGTCGAGGTCGTCTTCCCCGCCGTCAGAGACGGCTACCCCGACGACTACGCCAAGAGCCGCGCCGCCCTCGAAGCCGCGATGGAAAAGGCGGCGAAGTAGTCGCAGACTGCGTGCATGGTCCCCGTCAGAGCCGTTGCCGTCTTCGCGTTCTTCTTCTGCGCCGGCTGCGACATCGCCAGCGGCGACCCCGCGGACGGCGAGGGCGAAAGCGAAGACGGCGAAGGCGAAGGCGAAGGAGAAGGCGGAGCAGACGAAGCCCGCTGCACCGCCGGCTGCGTCGACGCCGCCGACTGCAGCGCGTTCGACGTCTTCGCCTGCGACGCCGGCGCCTGCGTCTACGTCGGCTGCGACAACGACGACGACTGCGGCGACTTCGTCTGCCGTCCCTCGGTGACCAACGCCGGCACGAACGACTGCGCCCCCGCCTGCGAAAACGACGCCGGATGCGGCGACACCTTCGGCAGCTTCGGCGACGTCTCCTGCGTCGACGGCGGCTGCGTCGCCGACGGCTGCGTCGACGACGCCGAATGCAAAGACGGCTTCGGCGACGACCGCTACGTCTGCGACGCCTTTGACGACGAGCCGCCCAGCTGCGTGATCCCGTGCAGCGTCGTGGGGTGCGACGAGCAATTTCCCGCCCTCACCGTTCCGCTCGTCTGCGCCTTCGACCACTGCCGCGTCGACACCTGCGCCGGCGACGCCGACTGCCCCGACGACATGACCTGTCGCTGACCCGTCAGAAGCGCAGCAGCCGCAGGCTGGCGTTCTTTCGCAAGCGAAAGCCCATGCGCTCGTAGAGGGCGCGCGCCCGCGTGTTCGACGGCGTCACCTCGAGCTCGAGGGCCACGGCCTTCTTGAACCACGGCAGCGATCCATCGACGAGGCCCTTGATGAGACCCGAGCCGATGCCCGCGCCGCGGGCGTGTTGGGCGACGTAGAGCTCGTCGACGGTGCAGACCTCGCCGCCCAATTCGTTTTCCCCGCCGTCAGAAACG
>JANNAY010001392.1:0-3903 GCA_031384945.1 Deltaproteobacteria bacterium | reverse complement strand
GCCATGTGCCAGGCCTCGACGGCACATGGCGGTCGATCTGTTTTTGTTGAAGTCGAACCGCAAGCGCGCCCGTGGCGTGCTCGAGCTCTTGTTGATCTTGCGCCCCGACGACGTCGATGCCGCCGACAAGCTGCGCGCGCTCGATCCTGTCGCGTAGCTAAGGCGTCGGCGCGTCGTCGGTGCCGCCGTGGCTGACGGCAGTGCCGGTGGCCTTGCCCTCGAGCGGGTCGCCCTTTTCATCGAGCAGCACGGCGAGATCGCCCTCGTAGATCATGCCTTCGTTGAAGCCGCGCGGCAGCGCCCGCATGTTGATGACGACGTGGGCGCCGACGTCGCAGGCGGCGTTCATCAATGTGCGCAGTGCTTTGTCGGCGCCCTGATCCTTCAGTTGGCTGGCCGACCACTCGAGCACGACGTGCCCGAGCAGCTTGTGCGGCCGATCGAACCTGGTGCCGTCGTCGATGACGTCGACGGGGCAGTTGTCGGCCCGCGACGACAGCGTGGGTGCGCCGGTCTCGCGCGTGAACAGCACCGGGTTGACGGTGGTGATGCAGCCCGCGCAGCCGGCGACAACGACGACGACGACGACGGCTTTGATCATGGAAGCACCCGCAGCGACGTCTTCTTCCGCGCCGACGATTGGAGGTGGTGCGAATGCGCTTCGCGCGCGTGGTAGCTGCTGCGCACGAACGCTCCAGCGAAGACGTGGGAGAAGCCGATGCCCTCGCCGAATTCGACCCAGGCGGCGTAGGCGTCGTCGTCGACGTAGCGGGCGACGGCCCACTGCTGCAGCGATGGCCGCAGGTACTGCCCGATGGTCGCGATGTGCACGCCGAGGTCGCGCATGACGACCAGCGTCTCTTTGACCTCGTCATCGGTCTCGCCGAGGCCGACCATGATGCCGCTCTTCACCGCCGGGTGTCCGCGCTTCGCCACGTAGCGCAGCACGCTCTGTGTCGTCGTCCACGACGACTGCGGCCGCACCTGTTGGTAGAGGCGGGCCACCGTCTCCATGTTGTGGTTGAAGACGTCGGGGCCGGCGTCGAGCACGACGTCGATGAGGTCTTCTTTGCCTGCGAAGTCGGGCACGAGCACTTCGACGGTGGCGCCAGTGGCCTTGACGGCTTTGATGCAGGCGGCCCAGTGGTGCGCGCCCTTGTCTTTGCGTTCGTCGCGATCGACCGAGGTGATGACGACGTGCTTGAGGCCCAGCGCCGTCGCCGTCTGCGCCAGCTTCTCGGGCTCGAGCGGATCGATCTCGCGCGGCTTGCCGCTCTGCACATTGCAGAAATGACAGCGCCGCGTGCACCGATCGCCGAGGATCATGAATGTCGCCGTGCCCGAGGCGAAGCACTCGCCGATGTTGGGGCAGCGCGCCTCTTCGCACACCGTCGACAGCCCCCGCTCACGCATCAGCGCGTGCACGCGGGCGCGCTCGGCCGTCGTGCCGAGGTTCTTTCTCAGCCGTTCGGGCAAGCGCAGCGGGGCGTCAGCGGTCTGGACCACCCGAGCGGTCTGCCCGCCGTCGTCGACGACGTCAAACGGTCAGATGATGCGCTCGGCGAGCATCCAGGCGAAGCCGCCCACGGCCATCGCGGCGCCGGCTGCGGCGGCGACGAGGCTGGAGAAGGCGCGGGCGCCGCCGGGGCGGGCGACGGGGGCGTGGAAGACGCCGGTCTCGGCGAGCCGCTGCAGCTGCGCCTGCGTCTTGTCGTCGAGCATGAAGATGCCCGACTTCATCGTCGGATCGGGGAACCAGCCGTTGCCGTCGCTCAACAGCGCGGCGTTGGCGAAGGGGTCGTAGCTGCGCGTGGGCTCGCGGGCGATCAAGAGCTCGTCGGCGGTGAGCCGCTCGACGACGCGGGCGTAGACCCAGTGCAGGCCTTCGCTCTCACACACGCGCTCCCACCCCTGCATGCCGGGGCGCCACATGCGCGAGCGGGCGCTGACCTCGCCGAGGTCGACGAACAGCAGGATCTCGTCGCGCGTGAACGGTCCCTTGGGCTCGTTGCGGATGGCGCACCAGTACTTCGTGGTGTCGCGGGCTTTGACGCCGACGACGTGCATCGTGCCCTTGCACTGGCCGCAGCGGACCTTGACGAAGCGTCCGGCAACCTTCGCATCGGGGATCTCGTAGGCGGTCTCGCAGTGCTCGCAGGTGTGTCGCATGGCGGCTCCAGGTGGTGTCCCAGAGGTACAGGCGGTTCCTTCTGGCTCCAAAATTTCGGCCGTTTTTTCGTTCGTCCGCTCCGCAGACCTCACCCTCGCTGCGCTCGACCTCTCCACAGGCGCTCGCAGAGCCTCGCTGTGGAGCGGTGACATCCGGACGCGGGCCGCGGGCACTCGCAAGGCACCTCGCTGTGGAGCGGTGAAATCAGGATGCGGAGACGATCATGAGACTGCGAGCGGGGGGACTCGAACCCCCACGGGTCGCCCCGCTGGAATCTAAATCCAGTGCGTCTACCAATTCCGCCACGCTCGCATGGCGCCACTGTACCGCTGTCGACGTCGAGAACAACCGTCAGCGTTGGCGGCGGCGGCGCAGAAGGCGAACCAGCGGGATCGCGGCCGCGCCTGCTCCTGCGCCTGCTCCTGCGCCGCCTGCTCCTGCGCCGCCGGCTCCTGCGCCGCAGCCTTCTGCTTCTGCTTCTGCTTCTTCTTCGATGTCGACGCAGACGTTGTCGTTGTCGACGTCGACGCTGGTGCCGTCGGGGCAGTTGTCGCGTTCGCAGGCGACGTCTGCGCTGCAGTCGTCGTCGACGGCGGTGCAGCCGCAGTCGCAGATGCCGTCGACGAAGCGCGACGGCTCACACGTCCACGACGCGGGCACCTTGGCCTGCGCCGCCACGCTCTGAACGAACGACAGCAGCAGCGCGGCGATCACTTCTTGGCCGGTTCTTTCGGCGGCGCGATGCCGGTGTAGCGGTCGATCCAGGCGAGCACTTCTTTGTGCCAGCGCAGCGAGTTCTGCGGCTTCAAAACCCAGTGGTTCTCGTCGGGGAAGTGCAGGAAGCGCGCAGCGACGCCCTTGCGGCGCAGCGCCGTGAACGTGCCCATGCCCTGGGTGTCGACGACGCGGAAGTCGTTGCCGCCGTGCACGACGAGGGTCGGCGTCTTCCAGTTCTTCACGAAGTCGATGGGGTTGTGCTTGAGGTAGCCCTCGGGCTTGTCCCACGGGGTGCCGCCGTGCTCGAACTCGGGGAACCACAGCTCTTCGGTGTCGAAGTAGGCCATGCGCTCGTCGATGTTGCCGTCGTGGCAGACGAGGGCCTTAAAACGATCGGTGTGGCCGTTGATCCAGTTGATCATGTAGCCGCCGTATGAGGCGCCGAGCGCAACCGTCTTGGACGCGTCCATGTACGGGTATTTTTTCAACGCATAGTCGAGGCCGGTCATCAGGTCTTCGTAGGGCGCGCCGCCCCAGTCGCCGCTGATGGCGTCGGTGAATTTCTGGCCGTAACCCGTCGAGCCGTGAAAATCGATGAAGACGGCGGCGTAGCCGTGGCCGGCGTAGGTCTGCGGGTTCCAACGATAGTGAAAGTGGTCGCCGAACGAGCCCTGCGGTCCACCATGAATCAAGAAGGCAACGGGCACCTTACCGGCTTTGTAATTCGCCGGTTTCATGGCGTATCCGTAGACGGTCTCGCCCTTGGCACCGGGAAACGAGAACTGCTCGTACTCGCCAAAGGCGATCTTGCTGACACGCTCGGCGTTGAGGGCGGTGACAGCTTTGACGTCGCTGCCGTCGACTTTGGCGCTCATCAGCTCAGCGGGCGAGGTGAGGGTGTCTTTGGAAAAGACGATGCGGTCGCCGGCGAGCACGACGCTGTCGTTGCTGCCCTTGTCGACGAGCAGCGTGGCCTTGCCAGTCTTCATGTCGACAGAGAACAGCGCGTGGTTGCC
>JANNAY010001332.1:0-7347 GCA_031384945.1 Deltaproteobacteria bacterium | reverse complement strand
CCGGCGGCGACGAGGTCGTCTTGCACGTCGATGCGGGGCAGGGCGTCGATCCACTCGTCTTTGGTGGCGGCGTTGGCGGGGGCGAGCATGTCGTTGGCCCTGACGGCGAGAAACGTGCGCAGCCACTGGTCTTCGTCGTTGGGGTCGACGCAGGTGCGTTCGATCAACGCGGGGGTGCCGTCGAGGTCAAAGCCGTCGCCGTGCATCCACACCGCGTCGAAGATCGCGAACAGCGCCAGCGCGCTGGTGTGGCCGAGCGCGTTCCAATGCGCGAGCGCGGGTTCGTAGACGTTGTCGTCGATGACGCCGTCTTGGGCGGCTTTGAATTCTGCGCCAAATTCGTCGTTGGCGGCGGCCCAGGCGTCGGCGAAGCCGTCGAGGCCAGAGACGTCGTCGGCGCCGTCGCCTTCGTCGAGGGCGGCGAGGCGCTCGAGCTCGGGCACGAATTGGGTCAGCGCGTTGTCGCCGACGGCGTCGTCGTAGGCGTTGACGACGACGAGGGCGTCGCCGGTGCCGGTGGTGAAGCCGAGGCCGACCGTGAAGCCGCGTCCGTCGTCGAGGTTTTCGGCGTAGCCGTATTGCAGCTCGACGGTGTCGTTCTCGAACACGCTGATCAGCTGAAGCGACCGCTTTTTGTGGGCGGCATCAAAGCCAGCGGGCGACAACGGCGTGATCGGCGCGGGGTCGGGCAAGCAGCCGCTGACGGCGACGACACCGATGACCGCGGAGAGAGACAGCAGTCCACGCAACATGCCCCGAGCCTACGCTTCACGAAGGGACGTGACCCGTGATCATCGACCACATCGGCTTCTACGTCGCCAACCTCGATCGCATGGCCGCGTTCTACGACGTCGCGCTCGCGCCCCTCGGCATCAAACGCCTCATGCAGTTTCCCGGCGGCATCGGCTACGGCAGCACCAAGAACGGCGGCAAGAAGGCTGAGCTCTGGCTGCACGCGCCGACGTTGGTGCTCGACCAGAACGGTGGCGTGACCAAGCCCCATGTTCACATCGCCCTCAGCGCCGCCAACAACGCTGAGGTCGACGCCTTCTACAAGGCCGCGATGAACGCCGGCGCCAAAGACAATGGAGCGCCAGGAAAGCGCGAGATTTACCATCCCAACTACTACGGCGCCTTCGTACTCGACCCCGAGGGCCACAACCTCGAAGCCGTCAACCACAACTTTTGAGGAGAATCAGAAGATGATGAAACACCCGCCGGTCGGCTGATCCCCGCTCTGCTCTTCACGCTCGCCCGCATTTCCAGGAGGACCCATGGTCGCCACGTTCAGCAACGAAAAAATCCCCAACAACGTCGACCTCAGCTCGGACAAGCGCCTGCAGCGCGCGCTCGAGCAGTGGCAGCCCAACTTCATCAGCTGGTGGAAGGACATGGTCCCGAGGGGTTTCAAGAGAAAGAGATCTTCTTGCGCACCGCCGTCAGCGTCGACACCGACGGCTGGGCGATCTTCGATCACGTGAAGATGCCCGACTACCGCTGGGGCATCTTTCTCGCCGAGCCCGAGACGAACCGCACGATCCCGATGGGCGACGATGCCGGCAAGCCGGCGTGGCAGAGCGTGCCCGGTGAGCACCGCAATTCACTGCGCCGCTTGATCGTCACGCAGGGCGACACCGAGCCCGCCAGCGTCGAGCAGCAGCGCTTGCTCGCCCAGACGGCACCTTCGCTCTACGACATGCGCAACCTCTTTCAGGTCAACGTCGAAGAGGGCCGCCACCTGTGGGCGATGGTCTATTTGCTTCACAGCTACTTCGGCAGCGACGGCCGCGAAGAGGCCGAAGAACTCTTGCAGCGCCGCTCGGGCAACGTCGACAAGCCGCGCATCTTGACGACCTTCAACGAGCCCATCTCTGACTGGCTCTCGTTCTTCATGTTCACGACGTTCACCGACCGAGATGGCAAGTACCAGCTGAAGTCTTTGGCCGAGTCGGGCTTCGATCCACTCTCGCGCACCTGCAGGTTCATGCTGACCGAAGAGGCGCACCACATGTTCGTGGGGCAGACCTCGGTGCGCCGCGTGATCAAGCGCGCGTGCGAGATGATGAAAGAGCACAACACCACGGATTTGCGTCCGCATGGTGGCATCGATCTCACGCTCATTCAGAAGTATGTGAACTTCTGGTACACGGCCTCGCTCGACCTCTTCGGCAACGAGATCTCGTCGAACGCCGCCGCCTACTTCGCCGCTGGCATCAAGGGCCGCGCCGACGAAAAGAAGTACGAAGACCACGTCGTCAAAGAGGGCGTCTACGCCATGGACGTCCTGGCCGGCGACACGATCACCAAGAGCGAGATCCCGCTGCGCAACGCGATGAACGAGATCTTGCGCGATGACTACGTTCGCGACTGCGAGAACGTGCTGACAAAGTGGAATCTCGAGACCCGTGATGCTGGAATTGATTTCCAATTCACGCTGCCGTCGCGGCGCTTTCACCGCAAAGTGGGACAGTGGAGCGAGGGCACCTTCGATCCGCAGGGCAACCCGATCACGCAGGCCGACTTCGATCAGAAGCAGGGCACGTGGTTGCCCAACGAAGAAGAGCGCCAGTACGTGCGCTCGCTGATGAAGCAGGTCATCGAGCCCGGCAAGATGGCCAACTGGATCGCTCCGCCGTTGAAGGGCGTCCACGACAAGCCCGTCGAGTTTGAATACGTGAAGCTCTGACGACGGCAGAAGCTCGGCGCGATGCCCAACCCGGGTTGGGCATCGCAACGAACGAACTGGCGGCGTAGGAGGAGGCATGAACCGCTCTGCCTTCTTCTGCGCCGCCTCTTCTTTCGTCGCTTCTTTCTCCGCTTCTCTCTGTGCCGCGTTGTCGATCTGCACCGTCGTCGCCTGCGACCCGCCTGAGCACACCGTCGAGCTCGGTCAGGCCTGCGAAGCCGACGTCGACTGCGTGGCGGGCACGTTGTGCATCACCACGCAGAAGCTCGACCCCGCCAGCAGCGAGATCGACGCCTGCATCGACGGCGACAAATTCTGCACCGTCACCTGCGCCGTCGACGAAGACTGCCAGGACGTCGGCGACGGCCTCATCTGCGCCTCAGAAGGCCCCGCCTGCGACGGCGCCTGCTTCGTGGGCTCGAGCAGCTAGCGCAGCAGCGGCGCCAACACCTTGGGCACGTCGCTCATCAGACCATCGGCGCCGCGGGACAGCAGCAGTTGTCCGGCGGCGACGTCGTTGATGACCCAGTAGTCGACGGCAATTCCGAGCGCGTGCATCTTGTCGATGAACCAGCTGCCGTCGAGAAAGACCGGTCCAGCGCGCACGGGAATCTGCAAGCGCTCGCCGCGCGGACGACGACGACGCAAGATCGCCAGCGGCAAGAAGCGCAGCTGAAACACATCAGAGCGCGAGAAGCCAACGCGGCCGTCGAAGCAGTCTCTGACGGCGGCGAGCACGTCGTCGTGAAAGCTGGTGAGCAGCACGCGCTCTTCGATGCCGAGGCGTTTGACGACGTCGACGACGGCGGCGGCGCACTTCGGATCGGCGGGCTTGAGGTCGATGTTGATGGGCACGCCGGGCAGCGCGCGCACGACGTCTTCGAGCTTGGGGATTCTCAACCCACGTTGTGCAAACGGTCTGCCGCCCGCTTCTCTGTCAACGAATTCGGCGCCGGCGTCCCAGGCGGCGACGTCTTTGTAGGCGGTGGCGTCGACGCGGTCGGCGACGCCGCACATGCGGGCGCCGTCGTCGTCGTGCATGACGACGACGACGCCGTCTTTGGTGACCTGGACGTCGAGCTCGATGGCGTTGGCGCCGTCTTCGATGGCGGCGATGAACGACGGCAGCGTGTTCTCGGGAAAGCGGCGGCGCGAGCCGCGGTGTCCGAAGAGCAGCGGCTTGTCGGCGAAGGTGCTCACGCCATCACCTCGAGCAGGTCGAGCAGCGCGCGGCGCGGGTCGACGGCGCCGAAGACGGCGCTGATGACGGCGACGCCGGCGGCGCCGTTGTCGACGCAGCCGCGGGCGCTGACGACGTCGACGGCGCCGAGGGCGTAGGTGGGACGCTTGCGGTCGCGCAGCGCTTGCACGCCAAGCGCAGGACGGCGATCTGCCGGTTTGCTGCGGGCGCCGAAGATCGGGGACAGAGTTGCGTAATCGCTGACGTCGTCGTCGAAGCGGTCGTCTGGGTCGTTCGCGGCGGTGTTCGCGGCGGTGTCGTCGGCGTGCAGCGAACGTCCGAGCAGTCGTCCTGGAGGCAGGCGCAGGCGGGCGGCGCGGGCGGGGGTGGCGGCTTTGAGGTGGACGCCGTCGAGGTCGAGGGCGGCGACGAGGCTGGCGTCGTCGTGGGCGAAGACGAGGGCAGAGGCGCGTCTGCAGACGGGGACGAGGGCGCTGACGACATCGACAGCGACGCCGCGGGCGATGACGGCGACGCGGCCGTCGACGTCGATGCCAGCGAAGGCCTTGGCGACGGAGGCGACGACGCCGCGGCCGCGGCCGGCGCAGACGGCGGCGTCGGTGAACAGCAGCAGGCGCGGCAGGGCGACCACACCGGCAGCGTCGTCGACGTCGGCCGGGGCCGGCAAGACAAAAGGGGGCGCCTGCGCTATTCCACGCAGGCTGACGGCGTGGGGCCGCCAGCAGGGGTGGCAACATGGAACTGCGTTGGACAGCTGACGGCTTGCCCGTGTTCGCAGCGACGGATCGCGCGGGGGTGCTCGACTTCCACGCTGTCTACGCCGACGAGCAAGACGCAATTCTCGCGGCGCTGGGCAAGGCGGTCGAGCACATCACCGCGCTCGCTGAGCTGTCGGCGAAGACGACGCCGCCGCAGGCGAAAGAGCAGGCGGCGAAGTCGGTGCAGCTGATGAAGCAGGCGTTGCTCGACGACAATTGGCGTCCGCTCGTCGAGCACCAGCGGCAGCAGGGCACGGTGTTCGCGGCGCTCGACGTGCCGTTTCGCGAGTGGTTCGACCTCATCGGCAGCTTCAAGCAGGTGGTGATGCCAGCGTTGCAGCGGCGCTACGGCAGCGATCCGCCGCGGCTGACCGGCGCGCTGTTGGGCATGGCCCGCTACGTCGACGTCACCATGAGCGTCATCGGCGACGCCTACCTGGCGGCGAAGCAGAAGCGCATCGACCAGCAAGCGATGGCGATCGCCGAGCTGTCGACGCCGGTGTTGCAGCTGCGCGATCGCCTGCTGCTGTTGCCCATCATCGGCATCATGGACACGCAGCGCGCCCGGCACATCACCGAGAACTTGCTGCGCGCCATCAGAGCCCACCGCGCCCGCGTCGTCGTCGTCGACGTCACCGGCGTCGCCGCCGTCGACAGCCGCGTCGCCAACCACCTGCTGCAGACCGTCGAAGCCGCCCGCTTGATGGGCGCCCGCGTCGTCGTCAGCGGACTCTCGCCCGAGGTGGCGACGACCATGGTCACGCTCGGCGTCGACCTGTCGCGCCTCGACACCGTCGCCGATCTGCAGACCGGCCTCGAAGACGCCGAGCGCCGCCTCGGCCTCAAGCTCATCAAGCTCACCACGCCCGTCCTCGGCCACGACGACGACGACCACGCCGATGGGCAGGTGTGAGGGTGCAGGTCCCCGTTCTCAAACAAGGCCCGTTTCTCATCGCCTCGGTGCAAGACGGCTTGACCGACAAAGACCTCGAGCAGCTCAAGCACGAGCTCGCCGAAAAGGTGGGCACGTTTCGCAGCAAGGGCGTCGTCATCGACGTCAGCGCCCTCGACGTGCTCGATTCGTTTTCGACGCGCGTGCTGCGCAACATCGCCCACGCCACGCGGCTGCGCGGCGCCGATCTCGTCGTGTGCGGCATCCAACCCGACGTGGCCTATTCGATGGTCGAGCTCGGGCTCGACCTTGACGACGTCGCCACCGCCCTCGACCTCGAAGAAGGCCTTGAGCTCTTGCAAGCACGCCTGCGCCGCCGTGAGCTGCGCCGTGGCTGAAGACGTCATCGTGGCCATCGACAGCGACGCCGACATCGTCGTCGCGCGCCAGCGGGGCCGTGAGCTGGCGGCGCAGATCGGGTTCAAGGGCAGCGACCTCACCATGATCGCCACCGCGATCTCTGAGGTGGCGCGCAACATCGTCGTCTACGCCAGGCGCGGCTCGCTGCGCCTGCAGCGCGGCGACAAAGGCGGCAAGGCCGGCATCGTCGTCACAGCCACCGACGACGGACCCGGCATCGCCGACGTCGCCAAAGCCATGACCGACGGCTTCTCGACCGGCGGCTCGCTCGGCCTCGGCCTGCCCGGCGCAAGGCGCTTGATGGATGAGCTCGCCATCGAGACCACCGTCGGCAAAGGCACGACGGTGGTGCTGAAGAAGTGGCTGCGATGACGGGCGTCTACGGCAACTTCGACGTCGCCATCGAGCGCCGCGCCGCCCCCGACTTCGACGACGGCAGCGGCGTCTGCGGCGACGGCTGCATCGTCAAGCTCGTCACATCCATCGACGGCGCCGACTTGCTCGTCTGCGTCGTCGACGGCCTCGGCCACGGCAAAGACGCCGCCTTTGCCGCCGACGCTGCCCTCGCGGTCGTCGACGCCGCCTCGTACTCAGACGGCGCCGGCGCCTACGACCAGCCGGCGCTGATCACGCGCGTGCACGAATCGATTCGGCGCACGCGCGGCGTGGTGATGACGCTGGTGCGCATCACCACCGACGGCGTGCGCTGGTGCGGCGTCGGCAACGTCGACGCCGTCGTCGTCCGCGGCGCAGGCGGCGGCGCCAAAGACGCCGTCGTCAGCCGCGGCGGCGTCGTCGGCTACAAGCTGCCACCGCTGCGCGTGCAGACCGCCGCGTTCGGCGACGGCGACACGCTGCTCTTGACCACCGACGGCCTCGCCCACGGCGTCGACGCCCTCGTCGACGGCGCCGACGTCGCCGTGGTCGCCGAACGCGCCGTGTGCGGCTTCGCCCGCGGCGACGACGACGCCCTCGTCTGCGTCGTGCGCCGGCGGAGCGCGCCATGACGCACGACGACGACGACGCCCGCGCCAAGCTCGTCGCCCCCTACCGCGAAGGCCTCGCCCGCTTCTTCGCCGGCGACGGCGAAGCCGCCCTCGCCCGCGCCTACGAGGTCGGCCGCGACGCCTTGTGGCACGGCCTCGGCCTGCTCGATTTGATGGCGATTCACGACGCGGCGTCGGTGACGCTGTTGGCCGATCCTGCCTTGACCCTTGATCGCAACGCGCTCTCGAGCATGAGCCGGCACTACTTCACCGAGGCGGTGGCGCCGTTCGAGATGGCCCTGCGCGGCTACCAGGACAGCGTCGAGAGCCTCGCCGCCGTCAACGCGCAGCTGCAGCGCCAGAACGAAGAGCTCACCGAAGCCCACCGCGCCGCCGCCGCCGCC
>JANNAY010001328.1:0-3493 GCA_031384945.1 Deltaproteobacteria bacterium | reverse complement strand
TTGACGTTCTCGGGTATGAAATTGGCGACCAGCGTTGGAATCCCGATGCCGAGGTTTACCGTAAAGCCATTACGCAGCTCTTGCGCGGCACGAGCAACGATTTGATCACGGGTCAACGGCATGCGCGGGGCTCCGATTCAGTGAAAGGCGGCGGCGGTGCCGACGACGCCGAAGAAGAACAGGATGACGACGAGCGCGACGATCAGGCCGATGTACGTGAGCAGGGTCGTGACGATGCCGACGATGCGGGCAGCGGCGAGGACGTCGGGGATGACGGCGTGTTCGTCGTCGGCTTCGCGCTTCAGCTTGTTGCCGAAGTACCAGCCGAGCGGACCCGTGATCAGCGAGGCGCCGAAGAAGAAGCCGATGGCGCCGACGAGCAGCCACAGCAGGCCATCTTGTTCGTAGCGGGATTTCTGCGGGGCCATCGACATACTTCGTTTCTCCTCGAGCGGTCAGGCAGCGGCGATTCAGGCAGCAGGGCGGGGGCGAACAGTGCGTTGCTCGATCCAGTTCGCTTTCGACGACATCTGAAGCACGCGCTTCACGAAGACACCAGCAACGTGAACCTGATCAGGCTCGAGTGTGCCGACGGGCACAATGTGCTCGGCCTCGACGACGGTGACGCGGGCAGCGGTGCACATCATCGGGCTGAAATTGCGCGCGGTTTTGCGAAACACGAGGTTGCCGCTGGCATCGGCCTTCCACGCGCGCACGAGGCAGAAGTCGGCGAAGAGCCCGGTCTCCATCACGTAGTCGCGCTCTTTGCCGCTGCGCGGATCGATGAGCTTGCGCACTTCTTTTTTCGGCGAGAGCACGGCGACCGAGCCGTCTTTGTTGTAGCGCAGCGGCAACCCGCCTTCAGAGACCGCGGTGCCGACGCCGGTGGCGGTGAAGAACGCGGGGATGCCCGCGCCGCCGGCGCGGATGCGCTCGGCCAACGTGCCTTGCGGGTTGAGCTCGACGTCGAGCTCGCCGGTCAGGTAGCGCCGCTCGAACTCTTTGTTCTCGCCGACGTAGCTGCTGACCATCTTTTTCACCTGACCGTTGGCCAGCAAGACGCCGAGGCCTTTGTCGGTGGTGCCGCAGTTGTTGCTGATGACGGTGAGCCCCTTGGTGCCGCGCGCGAGCAGGGCGCTGATGAGGTTCTCGGGGTTGCCGCACAGACCGAAGCCGCCGACCATGAGGGTGGCGCCGTCGTCGATGTCGGCGACAGCTTCTGCGGCGCTTCCGACCAGCTTGTTCATGACGAGGGGTTCGCCTGCGACGCCGTCGACGTCAAGTCAGGCTTCGACCCCGAATTCAGAGGTCGAGCTTCTCAACCTCGGCCAGCTTCTCGCGGTCGCTGTCTCTGACGGCGCCGAAGCTGTCGAGGGCGTCGACGGCGGCGTGGATGACGTCGTTGGCGTCGTCGTCGGCTTCGAAGTTGTCGATGTCGAAGACTGTGGGTTTGGCGTCGTCGACGACCTTGTGCAGCAGGGGCACGCCGCGGGGGTCGCCGTAGGCGTGGGCGTAGGCGCAGGCGTAGAGCACGTCGGTGTCGAACAGCCCCGCGATCAGGGCCCACGAGCGCTCGTCTTTGGCGCCGCCTTCGCCGAGGGCGGCGAGCACCTCGATCAAGCTGAGCTTCGCCGATCCTTCGACAATGCCAGCGATGACGACGTCGACGGCTTTGGATCCGGCGCTGCCGAGGGCGGTGACGCAGGCGTTGACGACAGCGTCTTCTTCGACGTCGAAGGATCCGCCGTCGATGGCCTCGTCGAAGAGGCCGGCGGATTCTTTGAGCGCGTCGACAAGAAACTGCAGCTCGCCGAGCCAGGCGAGGGCGTCGGCGATGGCGACGGGTGATGCTTCGCTGGGCCAGTCGTCGGGCTCGCCCAGCGCGCGCTTCAGCTGCGCGATCACGGTGTCGCGTCCTTCGCGGGCGACGAGCTCGTCGACGGTGCCCTGTAGGTCTTCGCTGTCTTCGAGCAGCCTGACGACGTCGAAGCGCTTGCCTCTGATCTTGTTCATCACGCCCCGTAACGCTTCTTCACGAAGGCGTCACGCGACCTCCGCCCGCTCACCTCATCGGACCAGGCACACCAGCACAGCAGGAGCAGCACCATGGAATTCAAGGGAAAGATCGTCGTCATCACCGGCGCCAGCAGCGGACTCGGCCAAGCCGCCGCCATCGACTTCGCCGCCCGCGGCGCCCGCGTCGTCGTCGTCGGCAGAGACATCGCCCGCTGCGCCGACACCCTCAAAGGCATCACAGAAAAAGGCGGCGACGGCGTCGTCGTCACCGGCGACGTCAGCACCAAAGCCGGCGTCAAAGCCACCGCCGCAGCCATCCTCGCCGTGGCCAACGACGGCGTCGACGTCCTCTTCAACAACGCCGGCGGCACCTTCGACACCGCCGCCGAGACCGCAGACGGCGTCGACAACACCTTCGCGCTCAACACGCTGGGCGCGTTCTTGCTTGAGAGAGCGCTGCATGCCGCCCTTGCGAAGCGAAAAGGTCGGGTGGTCAACCTCTCGACCGGCTTCTTGAACAACTTCAAGCTCGACGTCGAGGATCTCGTCGCGCCCAAGAAGTATTCGGGGTTTTCACAGTATGGCAAAGTGAAGCTCGCCAGCGTGCTCATGACGGTTGAACAAGCGCAGCGCTTCGCCAACGACGGCGTCACGGCGGTCTCGATGCACCCCGGCATCATCCTGGGCACCCGCTTCAACGGCGGCACACCGAAGGTGATGCAGGCGGTGGGCGGCCCGATCCTGCGGGCGGTGGGGCTGGCCTGCACGATCGACGAAGCCCAGCGCCGCTTCCGCGAGGCCGCTTTCGGCGACGTCGGCAACGGCTCGTACGTCGTCAACGGCAAGAAAGGCACCTTGCCCAAGCAGGCCACCGACCCGGTCCTGCGCGGTCGATTGATGGCCCTGCTCGACGGATATGCCGCGTAACGACGACGACGCGGTCAGAAGATTGACCACGACGAGGGGGACACGGCATGTTCCCGCGGCGTCGTCCACTTCGTCTGAGGGTCCACTGTGCACATCGTCGCCGTAGGCAAGACCGACGTCGGTCAAAAGCGCGATCACAACGAGGACCAGCTCCTCCTCGACCCGTCGCTCGGTCTCTACGTCGTCTGCGACGGCATGGGCGGCCACGCCGCTGGCGAAGTCGCCTCCGCCCACGCCGTCAAGACGGTGCAGCGCGTGCTCAACGAGCAGCACGCGCTGATCGAAGAGGCCCGCAAAGAAAAAGACAGCGCCGACGCCCGCGATCGCATGGTCACGCTCGTCGAGACCGCCGTGAACACCGCGTGCATGGAGATCTTTTCCATGGCCACCGCCGACACCGGCAAGGCGGGCATGGGCACGACGCTGGTGATGATGGTCGTCGTCGGCGGCAAGGGCTTGATGGCCCACGTCGGCGACAGCCGCCTGTACATGGTGCGCGCCGGCCAGATTCACCAGCTCTCTGAAGACCACAGCTACACGTCCGAGATGG
>JANNAY010001296.1:0-11586 GCA_031384945.1 Deltaproteobacteria bacterium | reverse complement strand
CCCTGGCCAAAGAGCGCATGGGCATGATGCTCGCCGTCGCCAAGGCCGCGGCGCCCTACACGCCGCCGCGCGTGGTGCGCCTCGAGTACCGCCCGGCCAATTCAGCGGGCGCGAAGAAGGGCGCGAAGAAGACGAAGCACGTCGCCCTCGTCGGCAAAGGGCTGACGTTTGACTGCGGCGGCCTCGACATCAAACCCGCCGACGGCATGCTCGACATGAAGGTCGACATGAGCGGCGCCGCCGCCGTGCTCGGCGCCATGGTCGCCATCGCCCGCATCAAGCCCGACGTCGCCGTCACCGGCTACCTCGGCTGCGTCGAGAACGGCATCGGCGGCAACGCCTACCACCCCGGCGACATCCTCGTGTCGCGCAAGGGTCTCACCGTCGAGATCAACAACACCGACGCCGAAGGCCGCCTGGTGTTGGGCGACTGCATCGACCTCTGCATCACCGAGCAGAAGCCCGACCTGCTGATCGACCTGGCGACGCTCACCGGCGCCTGCATGGTGGCCCTCGGGCCGTCGACGGCCGGCGTCTTCACCGACGACGACGCCCTCGCCGAAGACATCAAGCGCATCGGCAAGCGCAACGGAGAAGACTTCTGGCGGCTGCCGCTCAACGACGACCTCTTTGGTCAGCTGAAGAGCCCGATCGCCGACATGAAGAACACCGGACTGCGCTACGGCGGTGCCATCACGGCCGCGCTGTTCTTGAAGCAGTTCGTCGACAACCGCGTGGTCTGGGCTCACCTCGACATCGCCGGTCCGGCGTCGTCTGAGAAAGACGGCGAGTACACGCCCAAGGGCGGCGCCGGCTTCGGCGTGCGCACCCTCGTCGGTCTCATCGACCCCGTCTGATCATTTGGGGCGGCGCAGGTCGCGGTCGGTCTCGATGTCGCCGCCGTCGGTCGTGAGATCGGCGGCTGGCAGCCTGGCGGGGCGCACCGGCGCGCCAGCTTCGAGCGGTGCCACCGCGTCGGACCACGGCGCATCGCTGCCAATCTCGCTGGTGCCGGCGACGAGGTGCGGCATCGGCATCTCGTCGCGGGTGGCTTCGCCTTCGTTGGAGGTGGAGAAGACGTCGACGTCGCCGTCGACGCCGTCGGCGAAGGCGTCGCGCACGTTTTTGGCGACCACGCCTTCGACGTTCAAGCGCGGATCGGTGGCCGTCGGCGCGAACGGGTCGTCGTGGCTGCCGATCTCGAGCGACGGGCCGAAGAGGTCGTCGCTGCCCTCTTCGAAGGGGGCGCCGGAGGAGAAGACGTCGCCAGCGGCTTCGGAGACGGGGTCGACGCGGCTGTAGCGCTTGGTGCCCGACAGCGGCCACGGAAACATCTCGACGTTGCCCTGGCCGCGGCGGCTGTAGCTGCAGAACATGCCGATGGTGCGCGCATCGGTGAGGTCGGACCACACCGGCCACGGCTCGGCCGCCGGCAACGGACGCAGCGCGAGCACCATGGTCTCGCTGAGGTCAAGCGACGGCCAGTCGGCAGCCTCGTCGCGGGAGTGGTCGGTGCGGAGCTCCCAATCTTCGCCGCTGCCGACGTCGTCGTTGCCGTCGCCAGCGACGAGGTCGGCGTCGGCGGAGGGCAGGTCGTCGACGCCTTGCCACGGCGTCTCGGCGGCCGGCGTCGTCTGCGGCGGCTCGGCCATCGGCGGCTGCGTGTGCTGCGACTGCGACGCCTGCTGTGCGGCGAAGTCGAGCGAGATGATGTCATTGGCCGAGATCGACGAGAGCAGGTCGATGTCGGTGGACTGTGACTCGAAGGGACGCGCGGCCATCCCATCGCTGGCGGCGTCGAAGGGCGAGCCTGTGTCGGGTGCGTCGGGCAGGGATTCGAGGCCGGGCGGCGGGGCCAGTGACGACGCTGACGACGACCCTGACGACGACCCTGACGACGACGCTGACGATGACGGCGGCGTGGTCGACGACGAAGACGACGACTCTTGCGTCGGCGGCGCCGTCGGCGTGCTGACGTCGTCGGGGCCGTCGAGGGTGGGGGCTTCGAGAAAGCCGCCCGCCTGCGGCGCATCGATCGACAGCTCAGGCGGCGCCAGCGACGACGACAGGGTCGGCGGCGCCAACGACGTCGGCAGCGTCTGCGTCGTCGGCGTCGGCCGCAGCGTATCGTCGACGTCGTCGTCGTCGTCGTCGTCGTCGTCGTCGTCGTCGGCGAGGGCGGCGCGCAGCTCGGCCTTCAGATCGGTGCTGCTGTCGTTCTTGGCCCAAGAAGGACGCGAGTCGCTGACGGCGCCGTTGGGCTCGCTGTCGCCGAGGGCGCGGTCGGCGAGCAGTCCCATCAGCCGCGGGCGGGGCGGCGCCGGCAGCTCTTGCGTCGACGCGTGCAGAAAGCCGTCGGCCTCGGACTCGGGCGATCCTTGAAAGAAGGTCGCGAACGGCTGCGTCGCCACCGGATCTGCCGGCAGCTCAGCCGCCTTCAACGTCGGCGCCGTCGTTGGCGTCGTCGACGTCGTCAGCAACAGCGGCGTCGACTCGCCGAGGCGCAGGCGTTGGGCGAGGCGTTGTCCGGGCAGGCGCACGCGCGAGCCGGCGCCGGGGCGGGCGGCCATGCGGCGCAGGCGCGCGGCGGTGTCGTCGTCGACGGAGAGGACGGCGACGCCGACGCCGGACTCGCGGCCGGGCGGCGCGCGGTCGGCGGGGATCGACCAGGCGATGACACCGTCGACGACGAGGCCGGCCTCGCCGCCGCTGGTGAGGACCTCGACGTGGACGCGGGCGCCGACCACGACATCGTCGCCGCCGAGCAGCTGACCGCGCGTGAGAAACAGCGCCCACGAGAAAGACGCGCCATCGGCGACAGCGCCGACGCGATCGGCGAAGCCGGCCTCGAGCTCGTCGAGGGTTCGGTGCTCCAGTCGAGCAGCCAGGCGAAGCGCGTCCATCGACGACGACACTGCCCCGCGTTTCTCGGCGTTGTCCACCGGGCTTTGCCGGCTATGACGCCTGGATGGATGCGCGGCTGAACGAGCTCGAGATCAAAGTGGCGTTTCTCGACGAGCAGGTGTCGACGCTGTCGTCGTCGTTGGCCCGCGAAGTGCGCGAGAGCGTCGCCCTCGCCGATCGCGTCGCCATGCTCGAAAAGGCCCTGCTCACCCTCGCCGCGCGCACCCCAAAGGCCCACGGCGGCGCCGCCGACGACGTGGGCGCCAACGCCGAGACCGATCCTGTCCCGCACTCCGGCTGAGCGGGGTAGGTGCGTGTGGTCGTTTCACAGAGACGGTGACGCCGGGCGGGTCGCGGCGGTGCCGGGCTCCGGCTAGGGTTTCGTCGTTCCGCCGGTCACGGCGTGAAAGGAAACCCCATGTTGCGTTTGTCGTTCTTGCTCTTGCCCGCCGTCGCCGTCGCCGTTGGAATCGGGGGCACAGGCTGTGGGCCGGTCGAGCTGCCGATCCCGCTCGACTCGCCCCCCGTCGACGTCGACGTCGGCACCCCCATCGGTGAGGCCATCGATTCGTCGTGCACCGACCCGGCGGCCGCGAGCTGCGCGACCATCGCCGCCCTGTGCAAGGTCGAGAACGATGGCGAAGTCTGCGATCCGGTGACCTTGCCGCCGACGTTCTCCAAAGAGGTCGACGTCAACGAAGACGGCACCGTCGACGGCGACGCCTCTGACCTGCTGCCCGACGAAGTGAAGACCGCCGCCGAGATCAAGGTGGCGCTGCCCGTCGACGTCGGTTCGCTCTTGGAGGCGGGCGGTGTTTCGAGCCCCGACCAGGTGAAAGACGTGAAGGTCTCGGGCCTCGCCCTCGGCTGGGACAAGAACTCATTGACCTTCGACGCCCCGGTGCTCGACGTCTACATCGGCCCCTCTGTCGATGAGGCCGACCTGCTCGACGCCGCCGCCCTCACCAAGCGCGACGACTTCGAGAAAATCGGCACCATCGGCGTCGACAACGACGACGCCAACGAAGGCTTCGACGTCGGACAAGTCGCCGGCACCACC
Source organism: Deltaproteobacteria bacterium (assembly GCA_031384945.1). Lineage (GTDB taxonomy): Bacteria > Myxococcota > UBA727 > UBA727 > VGSZ01 > VGSZ01. The sequence continues at coordinate 7,622 of JANNAY010001296.1, read as the reverse complement.
GGCGACGTCCCCCTCACCTTCATCGACGGCGGCAACGAGAAGTTCAACACGTTCTTGAAGACCTTCTCGTTCACGCTTGTCGCCGCTGCCCCCGAGGGCCAGACGCTGACGCTCAAAGAGGTGGCCGGCACCGACCCCGTCAAGGTGGCGAAGCCCGACGGCGCGGCCACGCTCAAGCTCAAGGCCGAGCTCGTCTACACCGTCGACGTCGGCGGCTTGTTCGGCTTGTTCTGAGCGCTCCGTCTCTGCGTTTCTTGCGGCGTTGTGCGCGGGTCGTGAGACCAACGCATGACGCCGCTCTCAATTCGCGTCGCGGGTTGGCTCAGCAGCCTGCGCCCGCGTCGCACGCGTGACCCCTTCGGCGCCGACGAGACGCGCGCCTGGCTGCGCAAGCGATCACGGCCGGTGTGGGACGCCGCTGTCGACGTCGAAGTCGCGTTCGGCGGCGTCATCGGCTGCGGCGACGCTGGCGGCGTCGTCAGCTTCGGCGTGCACCCGTGGTTCGGCCGCATCTCGGTGCACGACGGCCGCGTCTGCGTCCTCGTCGGCTACGTCGACCCCGTCAGCGTCTTCGTCGACGAAGACGGCGCCGTCATCGAAGTCGACGACCACAACGTCGTCGCAGGCGTCGCCGACTCACTCGCGCAGCGGCTCGAGCAACGTGCGCTCGAGCTCAGCGGTCGCTGCGTCGAGGTCGTCGACGGCCGGCGCGGTGAGGTCTGGGCCGCGCTGCTCGGGCTGGCGCCGCTCGTCGAGGCTTGTGATCAGCACCAGCAGTGGTGGGCGACCTCGCCGCCTGCGCTGACGTTGAAGCAGTGGCGCGACGATGACAGCTGGCGAACGATGCTCGCCAGCGACGAGCCGCTCTTGCTCGATGTCGCGCTCGCGCTGCTCAGAAGTTGATTCTGGCGGCGACGCCGACGTCGAGCTGATCGGTGGGGATGTCGATGCCGTCGGGCAGCACGCCAGGAATCGGGTCGACCTCGAGGCCGAGCTTGAACTCGCCGACCTGTCCCCAGTGGTAGGCGACGAACCCATTGATCGTCACGTACCGCAGCAATACGTATTGAACATCGAGGCGACTCAAGAACGAAAGATCAGAGAGGTTTCCCAGCGTCGAGATGGTTAAAAAGAGATCGTTGAAATTCAACGGAGATGGCAAAGAAGCGTATACGGCACCGTAGTGGCGGCCGGTGTAGAGCGGCGTGAAGGCGCTGTTCAAGAACAAGAACGGGTAGAGCGAGGCGTCGTCGTAGCCGGCCCCGTTGTAGAAGTACTCGACGCCGAGGTTGACGTTGTCGAGGTCGGTGTACTTGAAGCTGGCCTCGGCCCCGAGGACGCCCTGGAAGTACCAGCTGTCGTCGTCGGGGTCGGCCTCTTCGGGCAGGGTCGGTGGCAGCGCGTCGAAGTCGAGCGTGCCCTTGAAGAGCTTGCGACCGATGCCGCGCGAGAGCACCGCTTCGCCCTTGACGTCGAGCAACCAGATGCCAGCGCTGGCGTCGGCGCCGAAGCGCAGCGGCGCGTCCTTCTGCACCGACGACGACAAGGCGAATTCGGCCTCGCCGACGACGAATTCGGCACGGGCGGCGATGCCGGTGTCGTCGACGACATCGATGCCGTTGAGCATCGCGATCAGGTAGAGGTTCCACCCGAGCGCCTCGAAGGGGAAGTGCACTTTGACGAGGTCCACACCGGTGCGTTGATCGAAGAAGTCGATCGAATTTCGCACCTCTTGATTGACGAAGTCCGTCGGGTTCCAAAATCGACCGGTACCCCAGCGAATGCGCTGACGCCCAGCGGTGATGTACGCGACTTGACCAAGGTCGAACTTGGTCCAGGCTTGGGCGAGCTGAAGGTTGAAGTTCGACAGCTCTTGCCCGAGCACGTTCGTCTCTCCGTCTTCGACGGTGTAGTCGAACGTGAAGCGCACCTGAGCGTAGGCGCGCACGCGGTCGTTGGGGCGCACATCGGCGAAGGCGTCGAGCAGAGACGCGCCGGTGACGGCGGCATCTGAGGCGCCCTGGTCTTCACGAAAGCTCGAGTTCAAGCGCAAGAACAACGTGCCGCCGAGGGCGAGCGCGTTGTCGGCGTCGGCGAGGATGCCGCTGTCTTTGATCATCCCCTGCGGCACGACCTCGGGATCGCTGCCGCCGAACATGTCGCCCTCGCGGTCGGACGACGCATCCGACGACGACGGCGAAGACGCAGGCGCCTCGTCGGCGCCGAACATGTCGGCTTCGCGGTCATTGGTGGCTTGTGAAGCGAGGATCAGCGCAACGGCGATGCTGTACATGTGCGTCTCCATCGCCTCGGCTCACGGCGGAGCAGGGGCGGGCGCAAAGCAGAGAGTGTCGACGACGATTCAGCGGCTCTTCGACTCGAGCCAGGCTTTGGTGAAGAGGTTCGCGTCGAGCGCCTTGAGATCGGTCTCACGGATTTGGATGAGGGTCTTGTTGCCCTTCTCGATCTCATCAAAGATCCGGATCTCGGCCGGGATGTACACATCTGCCTTCTTTGATTCCGAGAAGAGCTTGTTCCACTTCGGATAGTAGGTCGTGCGAATCAGCTTGCCCGAGAGCGCTTTGTCTTCACGCTTGAGGATGTTGCCTTCAGCGCTGACGAAGAGCTCGACGGTGGGGTAGGCGACGTCGACACCCTCTTTCTGCTGCAGGGTCATGTGGGTGACGTCGAACTTGCCGAGCTTCTCCATCGCCACGAAGGTCGGCACATATTCAATTGCCAGCCGAGACTCGTCGAAGTCAGAGCGGTTTGAGTTCGTTCCGCCGATGCGTTCACGCTCTGTGCGGCGCTCCCATTTTCCCACCGTGGGGTCGTAGAGAAACAGGTTCTTGTCGACGCGCAGGTAGCCTTTGCCAGCCTCGTTCTTCGGCTTGGTGAAGAGGATCATCAGCTTGTCGTCGGCGTCGCGGCGGTAGAAGACGACCTCGAAGGCGGTGTCTTCTTTGCCCTTCTCGCTCTGCTGCAAGTAGGCGATCGAGCGGTAGTCGCCCGAGTTCTCTTGGCGCTCGTCGATGACCTTCAACATCTTGATGAGGTCGTCTTGCGACGGATCGGCGGCGAAGGCGGGGGCGGCGACGCCAACGACGGCGGCGACGAGGGCGATGACGGTGGTGAGCTTGTTCATTGTCATTTCCTTCATTCCGCCGACTGCATGGCGGTGACGGGGGCGATGCGGGCCGCGCGAAGCGAGGGCAAGAGGGCCGCGGCGGCGCTGACGACGGTGAGGACGACGACGGCGACGATGACGTCGACGCCGCGGGGAACCAGGTGGAGGGTGTCGCTCAAGAGCACCGCGCGCATCGCCTCGACGTCGATGCGGATGGCGGCGCTGTTGACGCCGGCGGCAAGGGCGGCACCGAAGACGCCGCCGAGGCCGGAGGCGCTGACGCCGAGGATGCCGGCTTCGAGCAAGAACAGGCCGAGCACGCTGCCGCGGTTCATGCCGATGGCGCGCAGCGTGCCGATCTCTTTGGTGCGCTCGCGCACCGCGATGGTCATGGTGTTGCTGATGCCGACGATGATCACGAAGGCGAGCAAGAAGACGAGCGAGATCGAGACCGCGTTCAGCCCGACGATGACCTGCGTGAGAAACGAGGCCTCGTCTTCCCACGTGGTCACGTCGAGCTTGGCGCCGGTCCAGTCTTCACCGGGCACCGTCTGCAGCAGCTTGATGAAGAACGGCTGCGAATCGTGCTCGAGCTGTGCGTAGCCCTTCTTCTCGAGGTGGGTCCGCAGCTCGTTCATGGCTTGTGTGCTGCGTTTGATGTCTTTCAGATAGATCTGAACGACACCAGAGACACCGGGTTTGAACTGATAGAGGTCGGCGACCGTTTGCTTCGGCACGAACGAGGCGAAGCCCGAGAGCAAGCCGAGGTCGCGGGCGATGGCGACGACAGTGACGTCGGCGGTGTTGGTCGAGCCCTTGAGGGTCTCGGTGCGCAGCGTGACGCTGTCACCGACTTCGACCTTCATCAGCTTCGCTTGACCAGCGAACAAGACGATGGTGTTCGGCTTCTTCAAGTCAGCAAAGTTGCCCCGGGTCGCCTCCGGGTCCGCCGGCTTCTCTTGGTAGTCCTTCGCCGGCGCGAGGGTCAGCATCGAGAAGAGGTCGCCTTCTTCATCGAAGTTGATGCCGTTGATGCCGGTCTGCACCGACCCGCGGTCGGCGATGATCTTTCCCCAACCGCGCAGCCGATCGATGATGACGATGGCGTCGGGCAGGGCTTCTTTGGCTTCTTTCTTCAACGTCTCGACGTTGGTGACGAGCGCCTGCGCGTCCGTCGGCGATGACTTGTAGTAGCCGGCGATGTTGACGTGACCCGACGACACTGCTGTCGCGCCCCTGATCAGATTGTCGGTGACGCCTGCTGTCAGCGAGAGCAACAGCACGAACAACATCGTCACGCCAAAGAGGGCGCTGCCGAGGAAGAGCGTGCGACGACGAGAAGCGAGCAGGTTGTTCTTGGCAATTTGCAGCGTGATCATGGCGTCACTCCTTGCCTTGCATCGCGACGACCGGTTGAACCTTGGTCGCGAGGCGGGCCGGGTAGAGCGTGGCGAGCACGCCGACGATGAGGGTGGCGAGCAGGCCGGCGACGATGTTGCCGCCGCTGACGGTGGGGTAGAGGCGCGGTCCGCCGAAGACGACCTGCAAGAGGTCGGCGGGGGCAGGGATGCCGACGCCGTGCAAGTAGCTGACGAAGCCGACGCCGAGGCCAGCGCCGATGACGCCGGAGAGGAGGCCGAGCACGGCGGTCTCGAACACCACCATCATGTTGACGAAGCCACGCTGAGCGCCGATCGCGCGCAGCGTGCCGAACTCCGAGACGCGCTCGAGCGTGGCCATCACCATCGAGTTGTTCAAGATGACGATGGTCACCAGAAAGAGAATGAAGATGGCCCCCATGAGCACGGCCCGCACCACAAGAGTGATTTGACCGACGAGGCCAGTGGCCTGCTGCCAGTCGACGACCTGCAATCCCAAAGGCTCGCCGATCGTCGCAAGCTCCATCTGCGTCTGGCGCAGCTTCGAAGGATCTTTAAGCAATACTGCCATAGACAGCACAAGTCCGTCGCCGACTTTGTCTTGGTCAAACGTCAGCTGCTCGTCGCGCACGATCTTTTCGAGCACGGGATCCGACGCAGCCGCTTCGGTGACCTCTTTGACTTCGCCGACGGCAGAGTCGTCGCCGAAGAGGGCGGCTTCGGCGTCGGCGCGGTCGACGTCTTTGATTCCCGAGCTCGCTTTCATCGCAGCGAGCTCGGTGTCGAGCGCCGCAGTGCGCTGTCCGTAGAGCTCACGGAACGTCACAAGATCGACGAGCGAGAGCGCGCCAGCGACGATGGATCCGTCGAGGCCTTCAACGGTGTAGACGCCGTAGACCTTGACATTCATTGACTTCAGGTAACCAGACTTTGTGAAGGCTGAGAGGGTGATGGTATCGCCGACCTTGAAAGGGTAGAGCTGAATGCGCGTGCCGATCACGTCGTAGAAGATCTTGAATCGACGATCAAAATTCTCGTCGTTCATGCTGAAGAACTCAGCCAGCAAAGGCACCAGCTCCGTCGTTGGTGCGAGGCCCGTTTCATTCGCGAGCGCCTCGCGCACGGCCGGCACTTCTTTGGGTGGCAAGAGGTAGGCGATGCGCGGCGACGCTCGACCCGCCTTCGCCAGCGTCTCTTTCTGCGTCGGCGTCGTCGCGATCAAATTGCCCTTAATTCTCTCGTTCTGCACCTGATCAAGAAACATCGCGACAGAGAATTTGAGCCGCTTGTCGAGCATGCTCTTGCCGATGAGCGCACCGCGGGTGCCCGGCGGTACGCTGGTGCCTTCGACGATGCGGGTCTTGCTGAATTCTTTCTGAAACGCTGGCAGGTCAGTGCCGAGCAAGCGCAAGAACGCTTGGTTGCCCTGCTCACCGAGCGGTCCGAGGCGCGACTCGAGCCAACCGAGCGTGCCCTGCGGGTCGGTGTCCATGGTCGCCCACAGCTCGTCCGTCAGCGCCTTCTGCAGCGTCTCCTTCGACTCCGCCGACGCCGCCGTCTCCGTGATCGCCGCCATCTTCTCTTGCTGCTCGAGCAGGACCTTGACGATGGTGCGCACGCGCTCGCCGAGCTCGATGATGGTCTGCTTGTCGCCAGCGCTGACCGCCTTTCGCAGATCTTCAAGGGCATGGTCGAGGTCACCAGGTGACTTCACGCCGGCAGTGGCGATGCCCATCGGCACGACAGCGCGAACGTTCTCGTTCGCGGCGATCGCGCCCTTCACCTTGTTGAACGACGGGATGCTGCCGATCTCTTCAGTGCCGAGCGAGAAGCCGCCCAGCAGCGTGAGCTTGTCTTTGGCGGTCTTGTCGTAGACCTGCAGGTCACCCGAGGTCGACTCGACCAGGCTCATGCGGGTGCCCTTCTCGATCGACTCGAGCAGCGCCAGCGACGTGACGACCAGGAAAGCGCCGAAGGTCATCAGACCACCGACGATCAACGTCTTTGATTTGTGGGCTCGCAGACTCTGCAGCCCGAGGTGAACAAGAAGGCGAACGATGTCGAACATGATCATTCTCCTCAGTGGGCCGCGGCCGCAGCGGACGTCGTCGGAGGCGTCGCCGCTGTCGGCTTGCCATTCTTGCCGTCGTCGACGACGCGGCCGTCTTGCACGCGCACGATGCGCGACGCGAGCTCCATCACCTTGTGGTCGTGGGTCGAAAAGATGAACGTCACGCCCTCTTGCTGGTTGAGCTCTTTCATCAACGCAAGAATCTGCGAGCCCGTCACCGAGTCGAGGTTGGCGGTGGGCTCGTCGGCCAGCACCAACTTCGGCACCGTCACGAGCGCGCGCGCGATGGCGACGCGCTGGCGCTGACCGCCTGAGAGCTCGTTGGGGCGGTGCCCGACGTACTTGCCGATGCCGACCTTCTCAAGAATGTCGACGACGCGCTTCTTGCGCTGAGCGGCGTCGATGCCGCCCTGCAAGAGCAACGGCAGCTCGACGTTTTGAAAGACCGAGAGCACCGGCACGAGGTTGAAGCTCTGAAAGATGAAGCCGAGCTTGTGCAGCCGCAGCGTCGTCAACTCTTTGTCCGACAGCTTCGACGTGATGGCGCCGTCAAAGATGACGCTGCCTTCGCTGGGTACGTCGACGCAGCCGATCAGATTGAGCAGCGTGGTTTTGCCCGAGCCCGAGGGCCCAGCGACAGTGGTGAATTCGCCGCGCTGCACGACGAGGTCGACGCCGTGAAGCGCCCGCACCTTCAGCTTGCCGAGCGGGTAGTCCTTGATGACGCCTTGCACTTCGATGATGGGACTCACGGGGTCACTCCTGGTTTTTCTTGCGCGTCTCGCGCTTCACAGACTTGAAGAACTCAGAGGCTTTCGCGGCTTTGGCGGCGGCGACTTCGACGGCTTTGTCGGCGATGGCGTCGCCGAATGAGGCGGCGCGTTCGGCGATGGCGTCGCCGAATGAGGCGGCTTTGTCGGCGATGTCGTCGCCGAAGTCTTCGGCGTCGTTGAGGACGTCTTCGAACGAGCGCGGACGCGCCGGCTCAGCACGCGGCACTCCCGCCGACGACGACGCCGTCTCTTGCTGCGCGTTCTTTTGGTTG
>JANNAY010001266.1:0-2496 GCA_031384945.1 Deltaproteobacteria bacterium | reverse complement strand
ATCATCCCGAAGGACCGCTTTCTCAAGGGGAACCCCATCGGCGGCAGCGCTGCCGGCGACCTCCGCTCAAGCGCGTTGCTCGATGCCATGTCGGCGACCAACGACGGCACGAAGCAGGGCGGCGCCCACGAGTACTTCGAGAACATCGAGGCCGAATTTCTCTCGATGACGGTGCAGCTCTTCGACGCGCTCGCTCCCATCCTCGGCGAGGTCAACCTGTTCGACATCTGGCAGTTCGCCAACGACCGCGAGAAGCGCCGCAAGTTCGCCGGCAACAGCGCCGTCAAAGGCACGTCGATGGAGCTCTACTTCCGCACCTTCGAGGGCTTGAAAGAGGAGGACCAGGACAAGCGCATCAGCGGCCTCAAAGCGAAGCTGAGCAAGCTCGCTTCGCACACGGTGCAGACGACGTTCTGCCCCAAGCCCGACGAGCCCGGCCTCTTCCCCGGCTTCGCCGACCTCGTCATGAACAAGCCCGGAGTCGTCGTCTTCTCTGTACCGAGTGCCCTCTACACGCCGCCCCTCACCCGCGTGCTCGGCATCCTCTTCATGCGCGCCTTTCACGCCGAGGCCGAGCGGCGCTCGTCGGATCAATTCCGCCTCGCCGGCAACAACAGCAAGCGGCTCATCTTGCAGGTCACGGACGAGGCGTGGGCCTTCATGAACAAGGGCGTCGCCCAGTTCACCGCTGTGTCGCGCGAGGCGAAGACCTGCTCGCTCTTCTTAAGCCAGTCCCTCGACCAGTTCGCCGACGCCTATCGCGCGACGAGCATCGGCAACTTTCGGAGCAAGATCCTGCTGTCGGTGAACGACCCGCTCACGCTCAAGGAGTTCTCGAACCTCTTCGGCGAGGTGAAGGAGCTGACGACGAGTGTGTCGACGAGCGAGAGCCTGAACGACGTCAGCCACGGCGTCTTCACACAGAGCGTCGGCGGGAAGCAGCAGGGGATGTCGTCGTCGACGTCGGTGTCGGAGCGGACCGTCAAGCGCTTCACCGAGGGCGATATCCAGCACTTGCCCAAGCGTCGGGCGGTGCTGCACCTCTTCGATGGCGACGAGACCCAAGAGGCAAAGGCGTTTGAGGTCACGCCCTTCTACCGGCTCGCCTACCACCTGCTCTCCCCCCTCGAACACGCCTCTGTGGCCTGCCCGAGGATGCCCAAGCGCGGTCGCCACAGCTTTGCCCCGTTCACGGCCCCTGCCCTCGGCAGCAAGGCCGCACAGGCCGGCTTGCGCTGCGAGGCGTGCGGCCTCGAGCTCGCTGGCGAGGCCCTCGACGACCGCCGGGCCTACGCCCAGGCCTTCCCGGAGCTGTTGGAGCCGTTGTGACGATCTCGAAGGCCGTGAAGCTGACGCCGCGCGACCTCGACGTGCTGCGCTTCGTTGGCGAGAACAAGGCCGCCCCGCTCGATGTGCTTGGCCCGATGTTCTTTGGCAAAGCCGCGAACGGCGTCGCCAACCGCGACCCGGCGCACGCTTGCCGCCGCAGGCTGAAGGCACTCGCCGACGCCGGCTACATCGAGCTGAAGGGCATCCAGGGCCAGAAGGCGGGCCAGCGCACGCACAGCGTCACCCTGACCCGCCAGGCCGCCGACGCGCTTGGCACCGCCCGCCCTGCCCTGCTCCACCCCAAGGGCCGCGACCACCACATGGCCACGCTTCGCTGCGTCGAGCAGCTGCGGGCACGGCTCGCGAAGCAAGGCGCCGTCATCGTCAGCGTCGCCCTTGAACACGCCGTCCGCTCCGCTGAGCAGCGTGGACGGGGGACGCAGAGGGGAGAGACGTTCGCGTCGTTCCCCGACGCCGTCGTCGTCGTCCGAGACGCCGCAGGCGTGGAGAAGCGGGTCGCCGTCGAGTACGTCACGAGAAAGTACACAAACCAGATGATCGCCGAGAAAGCCAATGACTTCGTTGGCTACGACGACGTCGTCTGGGTCGCCGATCGGGTCAGCACGAGCCGACGGGTGGAGGCGCTAACCGCGCGCCCATGCTCGTGGCTGTAGACGCGAGTTCGGCGCGCGACGTCGACGAAAAAGTGGACGAGCGCGGTCCAGCGGGAGAGGCCGCCGAGGCGCGCCGGCGCTCGGCATTTCACCGCCGCAAGGACGAACTGTCCCGTGGTACGACGAAGCGAGCGCGGCGGGGGTCACGTGGACGACGCAGCAAGAGCACAGGGCGAAGCCAGTGTTGACGGCGACGCTGCGCTGTTGCCACAGGTCGCGCTGCCCCGGCCGGGCGGCGCCATCCGAGGGCTCGGCGAAAAATACACAGTGAACGCCGCGAGCGGCACCGCGTCCTTCACGGTCCCGTTGACGACGTCGCCAGGCCGCGGCGGTCGCAGCTTGGACCTGTCGCTCTCCTACGACTCTGCCGCCGGCAACGGCCCCTTCGGCCTCGGCTTCCAGCTCTCTGTACCAAGCATCAGCCGGCGCACGGATCGAGGCGTGCCGCGCTACCGCGACGACGACGTCTTCGTGCTGGCCGGCGCCGAGGACC
>JANNAY010001258.1:0-4296 GCA_031384945.1 Deltaproteobacteria bacterium | reverse complement strand
CGACGACGACGACGGCGACGCTGGCGCTGACGCCGCCGGCGGAGGCGGTGACGCTGTAGCTGCCGGCGGTGGTGATGTTGACCGCGCCGGTGGCCACGCCGTCGATGATGCCGACGAGGCCGAAGCTCTGCGGCGCGTCCGTCGACAGCGTCGGCGCCGACGCCGTGACGAGGTTGTCGAAGGCGTCAAAGGCGGCGGCGGTGGCGGTGACGACGGTGCCGGCGGCGACGACGCCGTTGTCGACGCTGACGACGACGTGGTCGACGGCGCCGGCTTCGACGGTGAGCGCCGCTTCGCCCGCGAGCAGGCCGAGGCCGGTGTCGGCGACGACGACGTAGCTGCCGGCGCGCTCGAGGTGCAGCAGGCGATCGCCCGCGACGGACGCGCCGGCGCCGGGCACGTCGAGGCGGACGGCGCCGCCGGTGACGATGTTGTCGTGGGCGTCGCTGACGGTGACGTCGACGTCGACGTCGGTGCCGGCGGGCACGGTGAGGTCGGCGGACGGTCCGACGACGGCGCCGTCGACGGTGGCCGACAAGAGCACGTCGACGGTGGCGGCGGCGCCGGGCACGACGGTGAAGCTGGCTTCGTCTTTGGCTTTGACGCCGTCGAGGTCGGCGACGTCGGCCTCGGCGACGACGCGGCCGGCGGCGGCGAGGGTGAGGCCGTCGAGCACGACGCGGGCGTGGCCGGCGGCGTCGAGAGCGACGGCGATGGCGGCGGGGGCAGCGGCGTAGTCGACGACGGTGAGGGTGACGCCGAGGGCGCTGAGGTCGATCTCGTCTTCGTCGTTGTCGACGTCGATGATGGCGACGAGGCCGCCGTCGTCGGCGTCGATGACGTTTTCTTCGAGGGTCAGCCGCACCACCTCGGCGCGCGGCGGCTCGCGCGAGACCGTCACGGTGGTGGCTTCGCTCTTGTTGCCGTCGACGTCGGCGGCCACGACGGCCAGCGCGTTGTCGCCGTCGTTCAACGGCACCGAGAGCGAGAAGCGGCCGGTGACGCCGTCGGCGTCGGCCGAGGCGTCGTCTTTGCCGCCGCTGACCGTGACGCGGGCGAAGGGCTCGGCGGCGCCGCTGATGGCGACAGCCTCGAGGCTCGTGACGGCGCGAACGCCGTCGAGCACCGGAGCGGCAGGGGCGTCGTCATCGACGAAGCAGCCCGAGACGGCGACGACAGCGACCAGCGCAGCGAGCGTGCGCGATGAGACGAACGACATGAAAGGCCTCAACCGAAGGAGAAGAAAGAGACGAGGCCGACGCGGACGGCGCCGACGTCGACGGAGATGCCGGGGGCGACCAACGCGTCATCGAGCACGGCGCTGTCGACCTCGCCGACGACCCCGAGACCAAACAAGGGCGAGAGCTGCCAGACGACCCGGGCGCCCGCCGAGGCGCCCGGCGCCAGCGACGTCGTCGAGCGGTTCTGTCCAAACGAGTGGCTGGTGGCGATCACGACGTCGGCGCCAGCGCTGAGGGTGAGCCCGAGGCTCACCGGCGGCGCGTCGCCACCGGCGTGCAGCGACAAGCGCCCCGCCGCCCGCAGCGGGATGCGGTGGGCCATCAAAAAGGCGTTGGCGTCGGTGCCGAGGTCGGTGACGGCGCCCTCGCCAGCGGCGTAGGAGTAGCCGGTGGCGAAGCCGACGGCGGCGTCGACGTTGTCGCCGAAGGCGAACTGGGGTCCGACGATCAACCGCGCCGACGGCATCGGCAGCCGCCCATCGGTCAGCAGATCGACGGCGACATTGAGCTCGACCGCCAGCGGCGCCAGCGTCGTCGCGGCTGGCGTCGTCGGCGGCGCGGTCGTCGCAGCCGTCGACGAGGTCGCCGGCGGATCCAGCGGAGCGAGGTCTGGTGTTTGTGCTGCAAGCAGGGTGAACACGAGCGCGAGCAAAGGCAGCCTCCGTTTCCAGAGCTACGGAGCACGCCCGCGGTCGCGATCGGCTTTGTTTGCGTCAGAGCTGAGCAGCGCGTCACCAGCCGCTCGCCAGCCGCCAAGCTGCGAGTCGTGGAACGTCTCCTTGCCCGCCTCGACGCCGCGTGAAGCGGGTGTGGTAACGACGTCGCCGTGAGTGACGCAGAAACCAACGCACCGAAGAAGTCCGACCAACGCGTGGGGCCCTTCGTCTTGCTCGACGAATTGGCCGGCGGCGGCACGGCGCGCATGTTTCGCGCGCGCTACCGCCCGGTGGCCGGCGACGCCCCCCTCGCCCTCGAAGAAGACGACGTCGTCGTCATCAAGGTCTTGCGCGACTCGGCGGTGCGCGAGCCGAAGCAGGTGAACGCGTTCACCCGCGAGGCCGAGCTGCTCTCGATGGTCGACCACCCCTGCGTCGTCCGCGGCCTCACCCGCGGCGTCACCGCCGGCCGCATCTGGATGGCCACCGAGTACGTCGAAGGCGAAGACCTCGGCACGTTGTTCCAGGCGGCCCGCGTCGAGCAGCTGCGCCTGCGCCCCGACGTCGCCCTCGTCATCGCCCTCGACTTGTTGGCCGGCCTCGCCGCCGCCCAGGCCATCGTCGACCCGCGCGGACGCCCGCTCGGGCTCATCCACCGCGACCTGTCGCCGAAGAACGTGCTCATCGACCTCAAGGGCCAGACCCGCCTCGTCGACTTCGGCGCCGCGTTGTTGTCCGTCCGCGAAGAGCCCGCCGAAGGCGAGATCATCGGCACGCCCGGGTATCTGGCTCCCGAGCAGGCGCGGGGCGAGCAGCTCACGCAGGGCGTCGACGTCTACGCCGCCGGCCTGCTCTTGTTCGAGATGCTCACCGGCCAGAAGGCCTTTGCCGTCGAGAACATGCCCGACGCGCGCATCTTGTCGGCGCACGCTGACAACCAGCGGTCTGCGTGGCCCACGAACATCGACGTGCCCCTCGACGTCAAACAGCTCATCGATCAGGCGACCGGGCCGACGCCCGAAGACCGTCCTGCTGATGCGGCGGCGCTCTATGCGCTGGTTGAGGGATTGTTGTCCGATCCTGACGATGCGCGGCAGCGGCTGTCGTTGGTGGTGCGTGACCTCGTCACGACCAACCCCGAGCGGCCGCCGCCGCTGTTCGTCAACTGACGCTCAGGGCGCGAACAGCAGCTCGCCGAGGCGCGTCGTCGAGCAGGTGCTCCCTGGCGAGCCATCGCAAACCCCCGTCGCGCAGTCGTGATCGTTCGAGCCGTCGGGACAGTTCGTCGGCTTCACACACACCGTAGACGTCGTCAGGTCTTCGGTCAGCGAGCATCCCTTCGGCTCTTTGAACAGCGCCCTGCGGTTGCCGACAACATGACCGCTGTCGAAGGCGGCGCCGTTGAAGTCGTCGCCGGTGAGCGTGCCAACAGCGACGTCGTTGGCGCCGACGCTGGCGACCTTGGCGCTGCCGACGCTGCCGTCAGCGATCTGCGTCGATCCAACGGTGCCGTCGACGATGGCGGCGCTGGTGACCGCGGCGGTGGCGACATCGACGACGGTGCCTGTCAGAGTCAAGCCGCTGCCAACAGCGTCGACGGTGCCCTGGTCGCCGTCGACCAGCCCGTTGGGCAAGCCCGTCGCGTTCAAGAGAGACGGCCTGAGCCCGCCCGAAGACGTGACGAGGTCTGTCATCGCGACGCCGCCGAGCGCCTGCGCTGAGGCTGCGTGAAGAGCGACGTTGGCTTCTGTGGCGATCGCGACCGACGCGATGCGGCCGATGACGGCGACGGCGTGAACGTCGAGCTCGGCGATGTCGATGGTGACGACGCCGCCGGCGTTGCGCGCTGCTTCGGCTGCGTTGAGCTTGTCGCCGGCGACGCCGACGAGAAAGTCGAACGGCAGGGTGAATTCGCCGTCGACAATGACGACGCCTGTCACGTCGTCGTCGCGGTGCTCGAGGCCGTCGTTGTCGCGGTAGTTGACGTGAACGTCGACGATGCCATCGAAGCCGACGCCGTCTTGCAGCAAACGTCCGCGCAGCTCGAGCGGCCCGACATCCGCGAGCGCGGGTGCTGCGGTGACGACGAGGAGAAGAGCGATGCGTGCGTTCATTGGGCCACCAGGTTGCCGAGCTTGGTGTTGGTGCAGATCGCTTCGGGCAGGGTCGAGATGATGCAACTCGTCGACGCACACGCCTGCACCTGGAAGTTGCTGCAGCCCGTGCGGATGTTGGGACAGGTCGACGTCGTCAACATGGTGCCCGGCGGAAATGTGCAGTTTGTCGCCGTCACCTGAAATACCGGGATGACCGCGGTCTGCGCCTCGGTCACGAAGTTCGAGAGCGCCGTTTGCGTGAGCGTTCCATCGGCGACCTTGTTGCCTGTGACGGCGCCGTCG
>JANNAY010001225.1:0-2058 GCA_031384945.1 Deltaproteobacteria bacterium | reverse complement strand
CGAAAGGCCCCCGCGGGAGGCTGCATCTTCGAGCTCCTGGTCTCAGTTTCGACGACGTCACGGCTGTCGACTTACCCCCGGTTTCGGGGGGCCAGGGGGGCCTTCAAGCCCCGAGATGTGCAGAAACATCAGCCCATGGGCAGGGGGCGTCACATTCATGAGGCCCGCTTCGGTGAGAGAAGTGACGAATGCTCAGCCCATGGGCGGGGGGCGCCACATTCATGAGGCCCGCTGCGGTGAGAGACGTTTCGGTCGGCGACTGTCGCGCGCGGCGCTGCCTCAGCCTGCGTCGTCGTGACCGTGACCGTGACCGTGTCCGTTTCCGCCGCCTTCGCCTTCGCCTTCGCCTTCGCCTTCTTCGCCTTCGCCTTCGCCTTCGCCGACGACGGGGTCGGGGGCGATGACGACGACGGCGTTCGACTTTTTCTTGCCGAGGGCGAATTCGACGTCGACGTCGACGATGCCGCCGCCTTCGACGTCGAAGGAGGCGCTGGCGTCGGCGCGGGCGGCTTCGCCGTCTTTGGCGACGAGGACGAGGACGACGTCTTCGCCTGCGAGGGCGTCGTCGAGGAGGACGACGAGGTCTTCTTCTTCGTCGAGAGAGCGGGGCGTGTCGGGAAATTGCAGCTCTTCGAACACGGCGTCGTCGTCGACAAAGGCGGAGACGACGACGCGGTCAGCCTGGATGCGCGCCGGGAGCGTGAGGTGCAAGCGGGCGCCCGAGGGCGGGCTGCACGCCGTGAGGGCGCCGACGATGGCGCCGAGGAAAACGGTGCGGGGCAGGGGGTGGGTCATTTGTTTCTTCCGTCGAGGACGCCCAGCGAGCCCGGCGCCGGGTCGCGGGGGGCGAGGGCAAAGGCGAGTGCGACGCCGGTGGCGACGACGGCGACGGCGCTGCCGACGCCGATCCACAACCAGGGTTGGGGTTCTGATTCGTCGCGTGACGCGGCGCCCGAGCGCGGTGTCGGCGCGTCGGCCTCGTCGTGCAGGAACAGGCGCTCGGGCAGCGGACGGGCCTCGCGGCGGGCTTCGACGAGCAATTCCTCGACGAGGACGCGGTTCTCGGCGCGGGGCGAGAGCTCGAGGTAGCGCTCGTAGAAGTAGACGGCCTTGTCGTAGCGCTCTTCCTGAAAGTGGCACTGGCCGATGTTGAAGAGAAACGCGGGCAGCGGCTTGTTGCGGTAGCCGCTCTCGAATTCGGCGAGGGCTGTGTCGAAGTGACCGAGGTCGTATTCGGCACGTCCCGCGGCGAAGTGCTTCTTGGCGTCGACGGTCGCGGTGTCGGGCACCGCAGCGCCGAGCAGCACGACGACAGAGAGCAGCGCGATCATGGTTGGCCTGCGAAGGGGTCGAGCACGCCGCGGCGCGACAGCGGCTTCTTCGTCGCCGGCTTCTTCTTCACCGTCGTCGTTGTCGTCGTCAGCGGCGGCGCCTGCAGGGTCGAACGCGCCATCGACGTCAGCAGCGGCTCGGCCTCGACCGTCGTCGCCTTCTTGGGCGTCGTCGTCGTCGTCGTCGTCGTCGCCAACACCGTCGCGGTCGGCGACACCGGCGCGGCCAACGTCGGCGGCGTGGCGACAGCGGCGGCGATGGCGAAGACGGCGACCACGGCGGCGGCGCTGGCGGCGGTGATGCCGAAGAGCGTCTTCTTGTGGCGAAGGGGGTGCAGCGCCTGCACGCTGCGCGCGAAGTCGGCGTCGGCGTCGATGTCTTTGGCCGCGGCGCGCAGGCGCTCGACGACGACAGCCATGGACGCCGGGCGCTTGGCCGCGTCTTTCTCCAGCATGTCGAGGATCAGGTCTTCGAGGGCGGTGGGCAGGCCGAGCGACGGCGGCAACGGCGGCGGCGGCACGGTCAGGTGCTGCACCACGAGGTCGCCGAAGCCACCGCCGTGAAACGGACGCGTGCCGGCCAGCAGCTCGAAGAACAAGACGCCGAGGGCGTAGACGTCGGTGCGGGCGTCGACAGCGCGGGCCGTCAGCTGCTCGGGCGCCATGTATTCGGGCGTGCCGACGATGACGCCCGCTGCGGTGGCCGGACGCGCCTGCGTGCGCGGCG
>JANNAY010001213.1:0-1871 GCA_031384945.1 Deltaproteobacteria bacterium | reverse complement strand
GGGCGAGGAGGGCGAGGGCGTGTTTGTCGACGAGGCGCTTGGGGATGTTGGCGATGTTCATCAGCCCAGCGACGTCTTTCGGCCGCGCCTGCGCCATGCCCAACAGCACGCGGTCGGAGAACACGGTGAACGCCGGTGCCTTCTTCGCCTGCGCCTCGCGCAAGCGCCACGCGCGCAGCCGCTCGACGACGTCGCGCGGAGCCTCTTGCCACTGCGGATCGATGGTGCGGCCACCGCCGCCGGTGGCGCGAGGCGCACCCTTCGGCGCACGAGGCTGCTTCGCGCCACGCTTCGGCTTCGCATCTTCGCGAGACGAGACGAAGACCGACAGCGCCGCGCCGCGGCTCGGTGACGACGTCGATGGCCCCGTCGACGCGAGCGCCAGCTGGTATTTGATGCGCTCGCCCTTGTCGTTGACGAAGACGCGTTCTTCGACGCTGGCGCGGCCGGCGCGCACCAGCGCCGCCAACAAATGCTCGAACGAACGGCGGTCGATGCCCTTGGGCTCAAGGGTCTCGGTGAAGAGCTTGCCCGTCGAGATGCCGCGCTGGCCGATCTGCGTCAGCCGTGCCTCGACGATGGCGACGAGGCGGTTTTCTTCGTCGGTGACCGCGCGGGTCTGGCGCAGGCGACACGCAGCCGGATCGCAGGCGTCGCAGATGCCGCAGGCGCCTTTGCTGTCGTCGTCGCCGAAGTGGCGCAACAGCGCGAGCTGCCGACACGCCTTTTCGTCGAGGTAGCGGGTCATGCCGTGGATCTGCTGCTCTTTGTGACGGCGCTGCGCGAGGTACGGCCCCTCCCACTGGTCGTGGCCTCGCTGCCACGAGGCGCCGACGCCGCGGGCGCCGCCGTGGATCCACAGCTTCTCGAGGGCGTTGGCGAATTCGTCGCGCTTCACGCCCGAGACGCGCGCGAGCTCGTCTTCAGAGATGGGCTCGGCCGAGAGGCAGCGCCAGATGCGACCCAACACCGAGGGCGCCGGGTAGTCGCGCTCGACGAAGAACGAATGCATGCGCGTGTCGACGAGCGAGCCGAGGCAGAGGGCCCGGCTCGGCTTGCCGTCGCGGCCAGCGCGGCCGACCTCTTGCGAATACGACTCGAGCGACGACGGCATGGCGAGGTGGACGACGGTTCTGACGTCGGCTTTGTCGACGCCCATGCCAAAGGCGACGGTGGCGACGACGACGTCGACGGCGCCCTTCAAGAAGGCGTTCTGCACGCTCTCGCGCTGCTTCGCCGGCATGCCTGCGTGGTAGGCGGCGACGGCGAGGCCTTCTTCGGCGTATTCGCTGGCGATGTCTTCGGCTTCTTTGCGCGTCGGCGCGTAGAGGATGGCCGGGCGGTGCTCGGGCAGCTCGATGGCCTTGGCCGCCAACGCGTGCCGCTGCGTCGGCGCGCAGTCGACGACCTCGAGGGCGATGTTCGGGCGGCGAAAGCCGTGGATGAAGCGCAGCGCCTCACCGTTTTGTGACGCCGCGAGCCGCAGCTGCTTGACGATGTCGTCTTGCACGATCGGCGTCGCTGTCGCCGTCAACGCCACGATGGGCGCCGGACGGAACTGCGGCAGCCGCTCGCCCAACAGGCGGTACTCGGGACGAAAGTCGTGGCCCCAGTGCGAGATGCAGTGGGCTTCGTCGACGGCGACGAGGGCCGGCGTCTTCTTCGCCAGCATCTCGGGGAAGCCCGGCACGCTCAAGCGCTCGGGGGCGAAGAAGAGGAAGTCGACCTCGCCGCGCAAGTACTGGCGGCAGACCTCGCGCGAGTCATCGCGGTTCATGCCCGAGTGGATGCGCTCGGCCTTGAAGCCGCGCTCGCGCAGCTTGCCGACCTGGTCTTCCATCAGCGCGATCAGGGGGCTGACGACGAGGACG
>JANNAY010000116.1:0-2096 GCA_031384945.1 Deltaproteobacteria bacterium | reverse complement strand
AGACGCGGGGGCCGGCGATGAGCTCGAGGCCGGGCACGCCGTCGACGTCGGCGAGGACGCTGGTGGGCCCGTGGCCGGTGCTGCCGATCTTGGTGCCGTCGCCGCGCCACAAGATGCGGCCGTTGTGGTCGTAGAGGATGTCGCCGGTGGCGATCTCGGCGAAGCCGTCGCCGTCGACGTCGCCGACCGCGGGGGCGCCGCCGTCTTCGAGCTCGTTCTGGCGGCGCGACCATTCATCGGTCTCGAACTTGAGCGTGCCGTCGAAGTTGAAGACCAGCAGCGAGCCGCGGCTGAACTTGCCGTTGACCTCGGGGCCGCCGGGGATGTCGGCGACGCCGGGCAGCAAGATGTACTTCTGCGCGATGATCTCGACGCGGCCGTCGCCGTCGAGGTCGATGATGGCGGGGGTCTCTTCCGACTGCAGCTTCAGGTTCTCGGCGTTCACCGTCCACACTTCGTGTCCGTCGTCGCCAGCGAGGGCGCGCAGGTTCGACGGGATCGGATCATTGATCGAGCTGCTGCCCTGACCGCCGATGGGCGGGCTGACGTCGCTGTGGTCGAAGCTGACGACGATGACGCGGGGCATGTCGTCGCGGGTGACGGCGCCGTCGCCGGTGGTGTCTTCGAGGCGCGACACCAGCGGCGTCGTCCACACTTCGTGTGAGCCCCGGTCAGTCTGGGCGTTGCTGCCGTCCCACTTCCACGTCGTCTCGGGCTCGAACGCCTCGGGCGTCGGGCAGGCGGGGATGTCTTCTTCGGTGCCCACGCCTTTGACGGCGACGGCGATGGCGGCGCCGCTGCAGTCGTTGGCGCCGACGTTGAGCGACTGCGAGGCCGCCGTCGTCGTCGTCGCGTCGAAGCGCACGCGAATCACGCCCTGACCGTTGCCGGGAATCTGCGCCGGCGCCGAGACGATCGTGAAGGGCGCGGCCACCGTCGGGTTGATGTTGACGGGCGCGCTGTTGGGGTTGTTGCAGACGACGCTGCGCACGAGGTCTTCGCCGAGCAAGACGTCGCCGAAGTCGAGGGTGCGCGGGGTGCAGACGAGGCCGCCGACCTGGCAGGCGCCGTTGGTGTTGGCGCGCAGGTTGACGCCGTGGGTGACGTCGTCGGTCAGCACGTCGAGCACGCCGAACATCTGGGCGCCGCCCTGGGTCGTGCCCGCCGCCGTCGGCGACGCGCGCACGGTGACCTGCTGCTGCTCGCCGGCGAGCAAGCGCGACGGCAACGTCGGCGCCGCGGTGACATGAAAGTCGGGGTGCGAGCCCGAGCGGATGTTGAGGCCGCGCAGCGACAAGTCAGACGAGCCGCAGTTTCTGACGTTGACGACGCGGTCGGCGTTGGCGCCGGTGGCGACGGTGCCGAAGTCGACGTCGAGGGGGGTGACTTCGACGCAGGCGCCGACGCCGAAGCCGGTGGCGGGCACGTCGAGGGTCTGTGCCGGATTGCCGAAGCCCTGCTCTTTGTAAGCGAACTGGATGTTGCCGAAGCGCGGCCCGGTCTGATCGGCGCGAAAGGTCACGATCGTCTCCATCGTGCCGCCCGAGGGGACGATGGCGCCGAAGAAGCCACCGAAGGGCGGCGGCAGATCGATCTGCGTGAAGGCCGAGGCGATGACGTCGAATTCAGGGCGGCCGGTGGTGACGTCGATGTCGTTCACCTGGCAGGTCTCGGCGCCGACGTTGGTGAGCGTGACGGTCTGTTCGGTCTGGCGGCCGACGGTGCGGTTGCCGAAGTTGACGGCGGTGGGCGTGGCCTCGAGAAAGCACGGCGTCAGCTCGACCGAGTTGCCTTCGAGGGGCACGTCGATGGTGCCGGCGACGGGGTCGGTGGTGACGACGCGCAAGATGTCGTTCTGCGCGCCGAGGGCGTCGGTGGGCGCAAAGGTGACGGTGAGCGATCCGCCCTGCTGCGGGCCGAGCACGTCGTCGGGCGCGAGGTCGACGAGCGCGCGCGTGAACGGCGCACCGGTGACGATGTCGGCCGACGTGAAGGTGCAGTCGAGCTCGCCGACGTTTCTGATGAAGACCGTCTGCGTCGACGAGCGCGTGGCGCCGACGCTGCCGAACTGCACGGCGTTGGGGACGACCTGGATG
>JANNAY010001187.1:0-3523 GCA_031384945.1 Deltaproteobacteria bacterium | reverse complement strand
CGACGGCGCGGTCAAGAAGGCCGACCGCCAGAGCATCTTCGACAAGGTCATCAAGGGCGGCATCGGCACGATCCTCACCGAGACAAAGCCGAAGCCTTCGACGACGACGACGACGACGACGACGACGACGGATTCGACTTCGGAGCCTGCATGAAAACGCGATTGAGCTTCCGTGAGCGCTTGAAGCAGGTGCTCGCAAGGCAAGAAGAGCGGCCCCTCGTCCGCTACTCCCGCTACGCCGCCTGGTCCGTCTTCTTGTTCTTCGTCGTCAGCGTGGCGCCAGCGGTGGCGATGGCGGCCAAGGGCAAGCCGAAGAGCGACGTCGGCACCATCGTCGGCAACGTCGACATCCTCGGCAACGACTCGGTGTCGAACCGGCCGCTGATCTTGATGACGGCGATGGCGGGGCTCGCGCTCTTGCCCTTCGTCGGCATGATGGTGACGAGCTTCGTGAAGATCGCCGTCGTCTTGTCGATCACGCGTCAGGCGATCGGCATGCAGCAGGCGCCGCCGACGACGGTCATCACCGGCATGGCCATCATTCTCACCGTGTATGTAATGCAGCCGGTCGGCCTGCAGATTTACAACCGCGTCGACAAGCTGGTCGCCATCCAAAGGGGTGGTGATGTGATGGCGAAAGAGAACGTCGACCTGATCGTCGAAGCGGCCAAGCTGGCCAAAGAACCGGTGAAAGCGTTCTTGCTGAAGAACTCGTCGCAGAAAGACCGCGACATGTTCTACCGCGTCGCCTTTCGCATGCGCGCCGAAGAAGACCGCTCGTCGCTTGCCCCCGACGACCTGATCATCCTCACGCCCGCCTTTGTCATCTCTGAGCTGTCGAAGGCGTTTCAGATTGGCTTCATTATCTTCATACCCTTCTTGGTGATCGACATGGTGGTGTCGAACATCCTGATGGCTCTAGGTATGCAGATGCTATCGCCAACGACCATATCGCTACCATTTAAGATTCTGCTCTTCGTCTTGGTCGATGGTTGGTATTTAATTACCCGAGGACTCGTCCTCGGTTACCAGTAGAGGAGGTGAAGCCATGACAATTCAAGACTTCATCGTCCAGATCACCAACGAGGCCATTCTTATCACGATTGTGGTGAGCTTGCCGGCCATTCTGCTGAGCCTGTTCATCGGCGTGGGCGTGGCGATTTTTTCAGCCACGACGCAGATTCAAGAGCAGTCGCTCTCTTTTGTGCCGAAGATGATCGCCGTCTTCGCCGTCATCGCCATCACCGGTCCCTGGATCGGGGCGACGATGATGCGCTTCGCCGAGCGCTGCCTTGGCGGCTTCGTCGACGTGATGAGGTAGCGACGTGGGACAGCTCGCCAATGCGATGGCGCAGCAGCTCGACCTGACGAGGACGATCATCACGTTCGCCCTCATCATGGCGCGCGTCATGTCGATCGTATTGTTGGTGCCGTTTCTCGGCGGCAAGAACGCGCCCACCGAGGTCAAGATGGGCGTCGGCGTGGCGCTGACGCTCATCATTTGGCCGACTGCGTTGGCCAACCTCACGGGACCCATCCCGATCTCGCCGATCGGTTTCTTGTTGATGATGATGAAAGAGACGTTTGTCGGTCTCGTGATTGGCTTCATCGCCAGCAAGATCTTCTACACAGTCGAAATCTCAGGGCAGCTCATCGATTTGCTGCGCGGCGCCAACCAAATCCAGCTGCAGGTGCCCGAGATCGAAGAGCGGTCGTCGGCGTTCGGCGCCATGCAGTTTCAAATGCTGCTGTGCTTGTTTCTCGCGCTCGACCTGCACCATCCGTTTTTCGTCTCGTTGTTCGAGAGTTTTCGGGTGGTGCCGCTGAACGACTGGCCCCACTTTCAGGCCGGCTTCAAGGCCTTCGTCGACTACACGGCGCGCACGACGGCAGACATTCTGTTCATCGCTGTGTTGATGGCCATGCCAATCGGCATCGTCACGTTGATCATCGAGACGGCCTTTGGCTTGATGAACCGCGTCGCGCCGCAGATCAACGCGTACTTCATGGCGATGCCCGCCAAGGTGTTGGGTGGAACACTCGTGTTCTTTCTCGCCTTCGACATGATTCTCGAGACCATGTTGGTGCACGCGCGCAACATGCTCGGTCATGTGCAGGCGATCATCGAATTGCTCGAGTAGCGACGTCGTCACCTGACCCAAAATGAGCGACGCGCTGTCGACGTTGCCGGCCACCCGGTTGGCGGGCGAGCCTGCGCGCATGTCGCACCGCAACCTGTCCTTGATCGCCGTCATCGTTGCCGTCGCCAGCGCCTGCCCTGCGCCGTCGCCGACGCCGTTGACGCTGCCAGGGGGCCTCGCGCTCGACCGCCTCAGCGATGACCAGAGAAAGCTGCTGCGGGCGACGCTCGAGGTCGATGGCAACGCGCTGGCCGAAACCGACGTCGTCATCGACCCCGCCAAGCTGACGATCTCGGGCGACGTCGCCCTCGACAATGTCGGCGACGGTGGCAGCCACAAGGCCACCCTGCGCGTCTACGGCCGCAACGACAAAGACGCCGGCGAAGTCGTGCTCGGCGTCGCCGTCGACGACGTCGACGTCGCTGCCAACGGCGCCGCTTTCATCGACTTCGGCGGCGTCGACTTCGACGTCTGCGGCGCCGACGTCGTGGGCGCCTGCGCGCTGCGCTTCGACCAGAACCGCAACGGCAAGAGCAACATCGACGACCTCATCGCCGGCGTCGACGCTGCGCCGCAAGCCACGTTCTTGCTGACGAGCCCTGACACGCTGCAGTTCCCCTCGGGCATTCGCACCGGATCGTTCGCGCGGCAGGTGGTCGTCGTCGAGAACAGCGGCGAGCACCCCGTGCGGCTGACGCGGGTGCAGGTGGCCGGCGGCCAGGGCGCCGGCGTCAGCACCTTCGATCCCGACGCGCCCGTCGTCGACACGCCGCGCCGCATCCTCGACGAAGCCGCCCTCGACAACGACGGCGACGGCGTCTCTGACTTCGTCGTCCAACCCGGCGACGAGGCCTTTGTCGCCGTCTCGTTCGCGCCGGTGAACGGCTTCTTGACGACAGCCGCGCTGCAGATCTCGGCTGTCGACGTCGTCACGGGCGTGCCGCAAGCGGCGCGCACCAAGGTCATCGCCAACGCCGATGGGGCGCTGCGGCCGAAGAGCGCGTCTTACGTCGAGCCCGGCGTCGACGCCGTCGACCTCGGCGCCGGTGACGTCGTCGCCAAGGCCTTTCCTGCCAACCAGCTGTTCTCGGGCACCGAGATCTCGTCGTTCGATGGCGAAGAGAACCCCGGCCTCGCGCACAAAGGCGGCGCCCTCGTCGTTGGCGACGTGGCCATGGCCGCCGACGCTGCCTTCGTCGTCGATGTCGAAGCCGGCGCCAGATTCGCCGCCGCCCTCGCCGGCCTCGACTCCGACATCGACATCGCTCTCGTCACCGTCGACGAGAGCGGCGCTGTTGGCGACGTGCTGCAGACCGTGCGGCTCCCGAACGGGGCGGGTACGGGCCACACACTCAAGCGTTACGCAAAAGGGGTCGTCGCTC
>JANNAY010001096.1:0-11830 GCA_031384945.1 Deltaproteobacteria bacterium | reverse complement strand
TTCGTCGAGGAGAAGGGCCGCTTGCTCGCGCTCCCCGAGCACCTGCCTGAGACCGACCAGTTGAAGAGCGCCGTCGTCGACAAAACTGCCTTTGTTCGCTTCGAGACCAACGCCTACTCGGTCCCCCACACGCTGGTCGGTCAGACCGTCACGCTGGTCCTCTCCGACGCCATGGTTCGCGTCGTCGACAAAGGCGCCGAGGTCGCCCGTCACGACCGGCGCTACGGCAGGAAGCTCGTCGTCGAGAACCCTGCTCATCGCAGCGCGCTCATCGCGCAGAAGCAAGGCGCCCGCGAGGTGAAGCGGCGCGAACAACTGCAAGATCGCTTCCCGAAATTCGCCGTCGTCGTCGAGCGATGGCTCGACGAGAACCGCAACATCGGCAGCGCCGTCGCGCGCTGCTGGCTCGTCCACGACGACTACGGCGACGACATCTTCGCCGAGGCGCTCGACGACTTCATCGCCCGCGGCCTCGACGACCCCGGCGCGCTCGCCGCGCTCTGCGACCACGTCAAACGTCGACGGGCACCGCCCATCGCGCGCGCCGCGCCGCCGTCGCACCCGCAGGACAAAGACGTCACCCCTCACGATCTGGAGACCTACGATGACCCCACCCGTCGACGTCGCTGAGCTGCTCAAGAGCATCGGATTCCGTCTCAGCAAAGAGACGCTGCGCGCGCTCCTCGACGAGATGCACAAAAAGAAGATCTCACCGACACAGGTCTGCGAGCAGATCGTCGCCGCTGAGACCCGCGAGCGAGCCCGGCGCAACCTCGATCGGCGCGCGCGCTTCGCCGCGCTCGGCAGCATCAGCTCGATCGACACCTTCGATTGGGCCTGGCCCAAAGCCATCGACAAAGACCTCGTCGACAAGCTCCTCACGCTGGCGTTTGTCGACGACAACGAGAACGTATTGCTGCGCGGGCCCTCCGGCCTCGGCAAGACCACCATCGCCAAGAACCTCGGCCACCTGGCGCTGCAGAAGGGCCTGCGCGTGCGCTTCACGACCATCGCCGCCATGTTGACCGACATCGGCAAGCAAGACGGCTTCCTCGCCATGGAGCGCCGCATGCGCCGCTACACCCAGCCGCAGCTCCTGATCCTCGACGAGCTCGGCTACGTCCCGCACGGCGCGCGCGGCGCGGACCACCTCTTCAACATCATCTCGCAGCGACACGAGCACGCCGCGACCGTCATCACGACGAACCTGGCCTACAAGAAGTGGGGCGACGTCTTCGACGGCGCCGCATCCATCAACGCCGCTGTCGACCGCTTCGCCCAGCACTGCCACGTCGTCGACATCGACGGCGATTCGTACCGCCAGCGACGTGGAGACCCGACTCCTCGACCGCCGCGTGCGAAGAGCTGACGAACACCATCGGCGAAACGGAGTCGGCTCTGCAGGGGTGCAACCGACGAGGGATAGCCGGTCTCAAGGGGCGTGTGAGACGCCCGCCAAGCCCGTTGATGGCGACGTCGGCGGGCTTGGCTTTTTTCGTGCCCCTTGAGGCATGCCTCCAAAACCCAATGCTCGCGCTCGACCGTCAAAACGAATCGGATTCTGTCTGCCGGCTACAGAGAACTGCGAAGTGCCATCAAGTTCTGCTGACCTTTGATGACGGCACGACTTTCATTTTCCATTGTTTTAATGAGACTCAACGACTGCTTGCTAACGGCCACAATGGCCTCCTTTGTTGGAGGTACCATAGCCGGAAGCGTGCCAGCTGCACATCTCGGGAATTCAATGGGTTAGCTGATCGCCCCTCAGGCCCTTGAAGAAGACTTAGGAATTTCCAAGGAGAAACATCGGAATTCCCACAGAATTCCAATAGGAATTCCTACGAAACTCCTATTGGGTCCGCGCCCGTGGCCCTGGCTTGAGCTTGTCGACGTTGCGGATGAGCCCTTCAAGCTTCACGTCGTCGAGGTCGGCGAGAAGCCGGAGCCCCGCGCGCACGAGCTCGCTCTTGTTGGTGTCGAGGTCCATCTTTCGCGCCCGCGACCGCAGCTTCTCGAGCAGCTGGAAGTCGTCCTCCGGCATCGAGAACGTGTCCCGCACGACCTTCGGCGCTGGCGTCTGCTCCACCTTTGCGCCCTGCCCTGCTTCGCCATGCGTGGCCGTGAGGGCTTCGGCGGCCGCAAAGCGCTTGTCGAGCTTCGCCGCTTTCGACGTCATCTCGTTCTTCACCGACGCCTGCAGCGCGTCCTTCATCGACGGCTTCTTCTTCGTCTTCGTCGCCATGGAATCCTCTTACGATCAAATCGTTCGTACGAAATAACGCTCTCAGGCGGAGGCGCGCTTCACGGCCTTGGGAGCGCGCTTCGGCAGACCCAGCAGGTCGAGGGCCTCGGTGACGAGCGCTTCGACCTCGTCGATGGCCTTCTGGTCCTTGAGCGAGTGCACGGTGGAGCCGTAGACGGCGGCCTGGCGGTAGGCGGTCCGCAGCGAGAACGTGCCCTTGGCGGTCGGGATGCCGAAGTCGGCGAGGAGGTCGAGCGCCTCCTTCGCCAGCGTGGTGTTCGGCTGCACCATGTTCGGCACGAGGCGCGCCTGCAGCCCCTCGTTCACGTCCTGGGTGCGTTGGATGAGGTCGCGGATGCCCACGGCGGCCCAGAGATCGGTGGGGCTCGGGATGACCGGCACAAAGGCCAGGTCGCTCACCATCAAGGCGGACTGCGGAACCGGGCTGTCCACGGCGGGGGGGCAGTCGACGACGATGAGGTCGTAGTCGTCGATGAACTTCTGCACCTCGCGGTGCACCTTGCCGCCGGCGGCGGAGAGCCCGGCGACGGTGGCCGGAAACGGCGTGTCATCAGGCGCAGCCGACGACCATCGGGTGGCCGTGCCCTGCGGATCGGCGTCGACGATGAGGGTGCGGAAGCCGCGGCGCGCGAAGCCGCCGGCGACTTGCATCGACAAGCTGGTTTTCCCGCACCCGCCCTTTTGGTTGCAGAACGTGACGACCTTCGCTGCCATGGCGCCTCCGATTGGTGGCACCATCCATATCGTAACACCGTTAGATGATGCAACCGCTCAGCCGCTCGCCACGAGTCATCCAGCGCTCTGCTACGCAGGCGACGTGCCGCAGAGCTTCGACTTCGAAGTGTCGCTGAAAGGCGCGAGGCCCCGGGTCTGGCGGCGTTTCCTGCTGTCGACCGGCGCGACCTTCTACGACCTCCACGACGCCATCCAGCGCGCTTGCGGCTGGCAAAACTGCCACCTGTTTCGCTTCTGCAGCGACCCCTTCGGCGCCGGCATGCCTGACCTTGAAGGCTTCGTCGGCGATGTCCCGGTTCCCGATGCCCGGCAGGTGCGACTCGCCAGCTGGTTCCAGCCCGACCTGCCCACCAAAGAGCGCGCGAAGATCCTCTACGAGTACGACTTCGGCGACTCGTGGTGGCACGAGGTGAAGCTGCTGGACGTCGTCGACATGGACGCGCGACAGAAGCGCCTGCTGCTCGACGGGGCGCGGGCCTTTCCGCCCGAGGATTGTGGCGGTCTCAGCGGCTACCGCCGCTGCGCGACCTTCGTGAAGACCGGCAAGGACCCGGAGGGCGACGACGACGTCGACCTACGCGGTTGGCTGCGCGGCTGGCAGCCGGAGCGTTTCGACCTCGCAGCGACGAAGAAGAAGTTCGACTCGCAGCCGGCCAAGAAGACCGCAGCCGTCGTCGTCGGTCCCGCCGAAGGGACGAAGCGAGAACCTGGGCGCGGCGAGAACGCCTGGTGCACGACACTCGGCATCGCCGTCCCCGACGTCGTCGAAGTCGCGAAGCGCAAGCCCACGTTCGGCCCGCTGCGCATCAAAGACCTGGTCGTCATCGAGCTGCTCGCGCGCAGCGCGCCGATGACCGACGCCGAGGTCGTCGAGAGCCTGACAGCGGCCGGGCTGTCGAGCGGAGCCGGCGACCTCGCGAAGTCCCTCAAGCGCTCGCTGGCGGCGGGGCTGACGCCGTTGCTGCGCGACCACACGGGCCGCCTCACCCTCGACCTGAGGGGCCAGGAGCTCGACCTGCTGCTCTTCACGCTCGGGCTGCGCGGGCCCCGCCGCGCGCCATCAGCACCGAAGGTCGCCGACGACGTCGACGGACCCCTGACGCGCGACGAGGTCGACGCCGCCTACGAGGGGCGCCTCCACACCGGTGACACGATGGCCAGCTTCTTGTGCGCGGTGCTCGACGCCGAGCGTGGCCCGATGCGCTTCGCAGACGTCATGGCCCGCTACGTGGCCTACGGCGGCGACGCCGGGCGCTTCCAGCTCGAAGGGGTGCTTCGCCTGCTGGCCAAGCGCCGCGACCTCGTCGTCGAGGCCGGCGCCGACGGAGAGGTCCGCTTCGTCGACGACGTCGACCTGCGTTCGATGCGGGTGGCGGTCCGCAAGCGCGCCAAGAGCCAGCTCGAAGCCCGGGAACGCGCGGCGCGGTTTGCCAGCTGGAAGGTGGCCGACGAGCAGCGCAAGCAGGCAGAGCAAGTGGCCAGCGCCAAAGCCCGCCGCGTCGTCATCGCCTGTGCGCCCCGTCCCGAGGCACCGGAGCGCATCGAGGCCTTTGACGTCGCGGCCGGCGAGCGAAAGCTGTTCGAGGGGAAAGAGGCCCTCGCCACGTTCGCAAGCTGGGTGACCTCTTTCGACGTCGTCGCCGGCGTTCGGCCGCACCAGACGCTCGGCGCCGTCGGCACAGCACTCGAGGGTTTCCAGAAGCTCGTGGACCTGCTGCCGGCGCAGAAGACGGTCACGGTCGAAGGCCGCCAGCGGCCGGTCACCTGGACGGGAATCGTCGAGGCCACTCTCGGCCTCTCGGGGCAGCAACAGCCGCGGCTCGCGACGGTGTTCGCGCTCTACCGCTACGGCCTGCTGCACGGCGAGCTCTGGACCCGCATCGGAGAACGAGCCGCCCCGCTGCCGCTCGACGCCGCGTTGCCCGGCGAGCAGCGCGCCTGGACCGCGCTGCAGGAGGCTCAGAAGTCGGCAACGACGGTGGCGATGTGGGTCGGCACCCCGGCCGACGTGCTGCCGCCGATGGTCCAGCCGCTCCACGCCGGTGTGCGGGGTCGCGTGGTCAAGCTTGATCGCGACGAGGTCGTCGTCGAGGACGAGCGCGGCCGCTCCCGCACCGTGAGCATCCCCCTGATCAACTGCCTCGACGTCATGGGCGCCACCGACTTCGCCTGGAAGCTGCCGGTGACTTCGTCGTCATCATAGGCATCTTGCCGTTGGACTCAGTCCAAGTAGACTGGCGTCGGCAGGTGACCATGAAAAATGCGCTGCGTTGCCACGCGTGTGGGGCCGAGGGCTCTCTGCAGCTGTGTGCGCGCGCTGGCCGCAGGTCGGTGTACCGCGGCGTTCCCATCGAGCTGCCGGCGACGTTGCAGCTGACGGAGTGCTCGGTCTGCAAGGAGGGCTGGCTCGACCCCGAGGAAATGGACGCCTGGAGCGACGCCGTCGACGAAGCCTACGGAGCGCAGCTCCAACGTCTTGCTGTCGAAGCCCTCGCGAAGATCGAGCCTGTGACGACACAGCGTCACCTGGAGCAGCTCCTCCATCTGTCGCACGGCTACCTCTCGAAGATCCGCAGCAAGGCCAAGGCTCCCAGCGGCATGCTGGTCGGCCACCTGACGCTCATTGCTGCCGACCCCAAAAATCGGATCGCGGAGCTGGAACGTTTTTGGGGCTCCGCCTCCACGGCGTCCTGATGCGTCGGTTACCGTTTTAATCGTTATACGATCTCACGATTAATCGTCTCTCGAGAAAGGCTCCCATGCAGACCGCCACCCTGAGCGCCAACGGTCAGATCGTGGTTCCGGCCGAGATTCGGGCCCAACTGGGTTTCGCCGAGGGCGACCGCTTGGCCTTCGCCGTCGAGGGGCAGCGCCTCATCATCGAGCGGATGCCGTCGCGCGCGGAACGCCGGAAGGCGCGCATGACGCAGGCCTTCGCCGACTACGCGGCCAGCGCATCTGAAAAGGTGTGGGCCAGCATCGACGGTGAAGACTTCGTCGGCGGCTGACGGCTCAGTCATCATCACATGATCTTACGATCATATCGTTTTCTGCGATAAGGCGCAGCCGCGGGCTCGGGTCGGTGACGTCGTCGTCGTCGACAACGCCGCCGCCCTCAATGACGTCGAAGGGGGTGCGCCTTGAGCTCAGCGTCGACCTTCTGGATGGCGGCTCGCAGGCGCCAAGCGTTCGCCTCGAAGAACCTCCACATCTGAAAGGCGGCGAGCCCGCGGGCGTCGAGGATGACCCGCAGCTCCCGCAGGTCGCTGCGCGGCAGAGCGGCAAGGTCGAGCGAAGCGGCGCGCTCGAGCAGGAGGGCCGTCTCTTCCCAGCTCGTGGGCAGGCGAAACCGCGGCGGCTCTGGCTGCGGCGGCCGCGTCGACGGCTTTGGCACCTGCGGCAGCTGTTCGAGGGGAAAGGAGGCGGCGCGGTCGAGCGCCTCGAGCCGGCACCAGACCTTGTTCAACTCGACGACGATCTCGAAGAGGGCGGCGCCCTCGTCGTCGCGGTGGATCATGGCGCCGTCTTCGTCGAAGAACCGTCCCGGGTGACGGCGGAAGTGCCGGCCGCGGACCTTCTCCAGTCGCTTCTTCAGTTGTTGAACTGTGGACTCAAGCTCAGCGCGCTCGGTTTGCATGGCCCCTCCGCTGGTTCGACGCTCGGTGGGATGTTTCCCTTCATTCGCAGGATCGACGTCGTCACTACGACGCTGGCGTTGCCTGATAACGATGTTATCATTCATACGATCATCTCGCCAAGGAGTTCCGTGTTCGCCGAAGACGAGATCGTCCGCTTCGAAGTCGCAGGCCCGGTCGCCGTCGTCGGCGACATCCATGGCCGTGCCGACCTCCTGAAGAAGCTGCTGAAGAAGCTGGGCAAGGCCATGCCCGTCTTCTTCGTCGGCGACCTCATCGACCGCGGCCCCGCCTCCTTCGACGTCGTCGAGCAGCTCCTCGCCCGCGGCGCCCGTGGGGTCCGCGGCAACCACGAGGAGTGGATGCGCAAGTGGATCGACGGCGGCGGCTTCAACGGCGACGTCCTGCAGCGAGCCTTTGGCGCCGCTGCGACCCTCGCCTCCTATGGCATCACCGAGGGTCCCTACGCACCGCGGTTCACCGAGGTGCCGCCAGCGCACCGAAAGTTCTTTCGCGAGCTGCCGCTGGTGCTCGACCTCGTCGTCGACGGCGTCGCCTTCTGGGTCGTCCACGCGGGCGTCAACCGCTCTACGCCCCTCGACCCGGGCGTCCCGCGCGACGAGGCCATCGCCTGGCTCGTCGAGAACGAGCCCTACGACCTGCTGTGGAACGGCGACGACATCGACAAAGCCCGCCTCCTCGATCGGCCCGTCATCTACGGCCACAAGCCCCAGATGAAGCCGGCGGCCACCAACCGGGCCATCGCCATCGACACCGGCGCGGGCACCTGGGAGAGCGGGCAGCTGACGGCGGTCGTCCTCCCAGAGCGCCGCTTCGTCTCCGTCGGGTAGGCGCCCAGACGCAGCTCTGACGTCGTACTTTTCGCGCAGACGGCTCCAGTAAATCGGTGAAACTTCACCATTGGTTGACGGCGGACATGCCGAGGCCTATCGGTGAAACTTCACCATATGCCCAAGCCCAAACAGCGCCTCCAGCCGGGAGAGTTCGCCGCCGCCGTCGACCGGCTCATGGCCGCCGGCTGCGTGGCCAAGCCGGGGAAGCCAGCCGCCGGCGATCGCGCTCTGGGTCCGGCGCTGGCGGCGGAATTTGGTCTGACCCTTCGCCGGGTGCGCCAGCTGCTCGCGAAGAGTCGGCTTCCGCCCGGCAGCAAGACGAATGCGACGCCGTCTCCTGCCCTGAAAGCTGGTCGAATGGCCCTGCAGCGATCGCTGGGGACGAAAGTCGACCTGGTCGAGCAGCGCGGCATCGGCACCATCGTCGTCCACTTCGCCGGCTACGAGCAGCTCGAGGACCTGATGAAGCGCTTGGGTGCCGGATAGCGCCTGCTCTCGCCGAGCTTCGGTCAAATTTGAGCGGAGTTGCTGCCGGCGCGCGACGGTTCAATAACCGTTATACGATCTTAAGGTTTATACCAACCCAACACGTCGTCGCATCCGAAAGCCGTCCAGCTTCTGCAGGACCTCGATCCACCCGTCTAAGACCTCAAGGGTTTTGGCCATCCGCCGACGCGTCGACGTCTCCGACCTTGCCGGAGAGGCCATTCGCGTGAAAGAGCAGCTGCGGCAGCGTTCGCCGGCTGACGCTGTCGACGACGCAGCGGGCGATAAACAGGACTTATCGAAAGCGACGCCGTCGGCGACTCACTTGAAGTCGTCGAGGTCGTCGTCACCGAACACCAGCGAGTAGAGCGTTGGCCACCGCTTCGGGCCAAGACTCACTGTCGGCGGCCCGAGGCTCGCGATGGCTTCGTCGTATTCGTCAGGTGCGCCGCTGGTCAGCGGCACGGGGTAGTCGACGCCGTCGTCGACAACGGACACGACGACGATGAAGGCAGCGTCGGTGTTTGGCGCAGCCAGGGCCGTCTCCTCGGGCAGGCGAGGCTTTGTTGACGGTTGACGGTCGACGACGGCGTCGACGTCATCGGGTTTCTCGTTGGTCTGCTTTGTTTCATCGGCCATGGCGTCGCTCCCGCTGTAGCGAGCGCTGGACACGACGAGGCAGAGAGGTGACGATGACGTCGTCGTCGTCGTCGCTCCCGCGCCGTCGCGACAAACCGCCTCTGCCAACGGCCCCCCGACTTTTCGAAGAGGGAGAGGGACCGCGTGGCGGGGGCGGTTCGCTTTTGTCCGCGCCGCAGTCCGACGATACCGACCCGCGGCGCTCGGTTCCAGACCTAAAAGGCTAAAAACTAGTGCCGACGCATCGTAGGGTGCGTGTACGTCATAATGCCGTGCGTAGCGCGCGCTCCGCGTGTCACGCGCGCGCTACATACGCTCTTCCTCAGGAACTACGTCGACAAGCAGTTTTCTGCTTGGCCGCGCTGATGCAGTGCCTGCGGACCTTGGATCTTTTTAAGTGATCGATCATCTTGGATCACAGTCAACTTGATCGAAAGTGATCGAGATGGATTTTGCACTCGACGCCACTGCGCGCGCGACAACGACTTCGCGAAGATCGCAGGCGAAGCCTGCAAAATTCGACCAATTCGTCGACGAGGCTCCTGCGGGTGCCATCGCGCGCGACGGCTATTCGCAATCCAACAAAACGATCGGCGAGCGATGGTCTGCGAGCCGATGAACCGAGAGATCGCCGATGCAAACGAAAGCGGCCGCGCTGGCGGCCGCTTCGTCAGGGTTTGATGCAAGCGCCCGTCAGAGGCTGCGGACGACGTGGGCGCCGGCCTCGACGAGGGCGGCGACCTTCCATCGGGCGCGCGCTGCATCGACCTCGGCAAACTTCGCTGCCTGCTTCGTCGCCTCGGACTCGAGGGCGGTGATCCGCCCGTCGCGGTCTTTCAGCGCGCGCCGCAAGTCGATCGCTTCGGCCTTCGCTGTGGCGGCGGCGGCGGCGGCGGCTTCTTTGGCGCGCCGCCGGCTCCGTCGACGTTGTCGATGACGGCGCCTTTCGCCGTGCCGTGCCGGCCGCCCCGACGCGTTGGCGTCGACGTCGATGCGTTGCTGGCGACGTCGTCGAGCTTCGACGTCGTGAGCTTCGCTCGGGCAAGCCGTACGACGGCGCCGAGCGGACCTCTGCGTGAGCTTCCATCTGGAAGCTCGACTCATGTTGCGTTGTGGCGGACCACGATGAGCCGCTCGATCGCGTCGCGAATTGCGGCGTCGTCTTGGAAGCGGCGCCTTGAGGACTTGAAGTGCTCGTCGAGCATCGTCTTCAAGAGCGCGATGTGCTCGAGGATCTCGGTCGGGTCGGCGACGTCGGTGTCTTTCTCAGATGCAGCTTGCATGTGGGCTCCTTCGGCTCTCGCCGATCAGAACACAGCCTAAACGCTGCACCGGGCAGCTTCGGCTCACGGCCGCCGGCTAGACAGACATCGAAGGGGGCGCAGGCAGCGGAGAGGGGGGCGGCGCCTGTACCGCCGTCGCCGACGACGCCGTCGTGACTGCCACCGGCGCGCGTTTCGGGAAGCAGCGAGAGAACGTTTCTCGCCATCCAAAAACGAACATCGAGAGGAAGCCCATCACGCCAACGGTTGTCATCGTCGTCTTGTCGATGAGGTCGACCGCCGGCGGCGTCGTCAACACGAAGGCGCTCAGCAACGGGAACGACGCTGCGAGGCTAAAGCCGCCAAGTGTCACCTGCAGCGCCGCTGTGAGTTCCAGTTGTTCCTTCTTCCTATGCGCCCGGACGACGAGCGTCCCGAGAAACACGACGAGGATCACGCCGGTGATCACGGGCGACATCACCAACAACACCCTTCCGATGGTGTTCGCGAGGCCTGAGAGGTCAGCAGCGAGTGACGTCGCTGTTGAGACTGCGTCGGGCGCCGCCCCCGACGTTGTCGGCGCAACGGGGTCGCTCATCGAAGCCTCCGCTGCTGTCGACGCTGCTGCTCTTGCTCTTCCTCGAGGCGACGCCTCTCTTCGGCGGCCTGCCTGGCGAGGTCTCGCGGCTCGAGTGCCTTTTCGGCGCCTGCGCCAAGAGCGGCGCCGGCGGCGAGGCCGAGCAGCGCGACTGGCCCGCTGATGAGGAGACCGACGAGGCTAGCGCGCCAACAAGACCCTCGCCGTCAGCCCTTTGCGACCAACATCGCCTCGACCGCTTTCGGCGAAAGCGGCGCACCTTGCCGCTGCCGTCGCCGGCGTAGTCGACGAGGGCCTTGGCGATCGGCGCGCCGGAAACGAAGTCTTGGAGCGTCCGCGTCACCGAAGCTGGCACCGTCGTCGAAGAGGGCTCCGGCAAGCCAGCGCCGTCGGTTCTCGCGCGGTGGGGCCTCAACGAAGACTGATCGTCGCCAATGATCTTATCGTATGACGATGTATCGTTATTACTCTTCGTCGAGATACATGCGAGCAAAGCGCTCGATGAACTTCACCTGCGGCGTCGGTTTGTCGTCGAGAAGCTCGGCGAGGCGCTCGACGTCGACGCGGTACCGGCGTGAAGCGGGCAGGGCGCTTCCGAGGTCGACCAGGTGGGCGAGGGAAACCCCAAGGCCCTCGGCAACGCGGGCGAGCGTTCCGATGCGGGGCTCTCGCGTCGCGCGCTCGAGGCGGCTGATGGCTTCGACCGTGAGCTTCGCGGCCTCCGCGAGCTCTTGTTGCGACATGCCCCGCTTCTGACGGATGGCGGCCACGCGGCGCCCGAGCTCGGGTGTGATGTCGTCTTCGGCCACGGTGCCGTCTGCGGCGCCGCCGTCTGGAAGCGAAGGACCAGACAGGAGTCCTCGCTAGGCCAATGCGGCAAATCCGGCATACGCCACGACAGACCGAAAAGGACAGTCGTGAAGAAGATTTCCAAGCCTCGCCCCTCAACGAATGCTCGGTCCGAAGAGTTGGCGAAGATCAGCCGCGAAGACGTCGTCTTCGTCGACCTCCTCCAACTCGACTACCTGGTGGAGCAGGACCTCGAGGTCTACGTCGCCCTGCAGGCCCTCCGCGGAGAGCTCAAGGCGTTGATGGCGGCGGGGCGTCGGCGGGCGAACACCAGATGACCGCCATCCGCCTGCGGCAGCTGACCAACTGGGCCAACGAAGCTCTTCGGGACAGCGAGCAAACCTTGATTCGCGGCCCGCTCGTCATCGACGACGAGCAACACATTCTCGAGCAAGACGCTCGCTGTCTGCAGAGTGGTTGGCTCGACGCCATGTACGACGTCGCGTTCCACCTGGCCGAGACAAAGGGCAGCCTCAGCGAGAAGAGCTGGAAGAAGCTGCTGCAGATGC
>JANNAY010001095.1:0-2231 GCA_031384945.1 Deltaproteobacteria bacterium | reverse complement strand
CACGGCGAAGGGGCGCAGTTCCAGCGTCGGGCGTCCCGGGGTGGGCAGCCGGGTGAAATCGGGCCAGATCACGCCGTTGAAAATGTGGGTGCGCAGCGCGTCCAGCGTCTGCGGCAGGGCGTGGACGCGGATCGGCGCCCGCCGGCGTGCCGCGCGCGCACGCATCACGGTGTCGGCCAGCAGGCCGATGGACAGGATGTGGTCGAGGTGCGAGTGGCTGATGAGGATGTGGTCGATCGCGGCCAGTTCGTCCAGCGTGAGGTCGCCGACGCCGGTGCCGGCGTCGATCAGCACTGCGTCACCGAGCAGGAAGGACGTGGTGCGGCAGCCCGCCGCAATGGCGCCGGAACAGCCGAGTACGCGCAGGGTCGTCATGTCGCTTCGAAATCGTGAACGCCGTCCCAGTCGGGCGGCGGCGGGTGGGTCTGGTAGCGCTGGACCCGCAGGCGCGCTCGGGCGTACAGGCTGGAAAAGCCGCTCTGCGGATGGGCCCCGGCCAGCTCACCCAAGGCCGCTTCCGCTCGGGGCCAATCTTGCAAGCGGCAGGCGTCGCAGGCAAGCCGCCAAAGTCGCGATTCCGCGGCGAACAAGGCCGTGCGCGCGAGGGAAGCCGGCACGGGCGTGAACAGCGTCACACCGGCGGTCTTGCCCTTCACGCGAACCCGGTCGACCTCGAGCCAGGCCAGCGGCTCGCCGCCCGCCGCACCGGCCTGGGCGTCGCAGGCCGCACGCGTTGCCTCGCCGACGAGGATGTCCAGCCCGTAGTGCCGCGTCAGCGCTTCGATGCGCGCGGCGAGGTTCACCGGGTCGCCGATGACGTTGCAGGCGAGCCGGTCTTTGCCGCCGATGGTGCCGAGCATCAGCGTGCCGGTGTTGAGGCCGACGCCGATGATCAACGGCTCTTCGTGCGCGGCCGCGCGGGTCTCGTTGAAGCGCGCGACGGCGTGGTGCATGGCTGCCGCAGAGGCCACCGCGTCGTCGACGCCGCCGTGGTCGCCAGAGGCAAAGAGGGCCATGACGCCGTCGCCGTAGTACTGGCTGATGAAGCCGCGGTTGCCGTGGATCGTGGGCTCGACGTGCTCGAGATATTTGTTGATGAGCTCGAAGACCTTGCGCGTGCCGAGCTTCTCGCTGAGCCCGGTGAAGCCGCGGATGTCGCTGAACAGCACCGAAATTTCGAGCTCGGTGTTGTCGCCCCTGACGACGTCTTTCACCGATCCGCGCGACAGCAGCGCGAGGAACGCGTCGGGCAGAAAGCGCGCCATCGACAGGTTGACGTCGGCGAGGTCGCGGTTTCTGCGATCGAGATCGTTGAGCGTTTGCGAGTAGGAGCGGGCGAGGGCCAGCGCTTGTCCGACGGCGAAGCCCATGAAGCCGGCGATGACGGCCTGGATGCCAAACACGTGAACGCCGCCGACGACGCCGTTGATGGGCACGTTCTGCACGACGGCGCCGACGAAGCCGGTGACGTAACCGATGAGCAAGAGGCGAGCGACCGGGTCGCCGCGCCAGGCAGGTGGGAGCACGAGGACGCCGACGACGATGAAGCCGGCGATGAGGTTGGGCAGCAGGTTCGCCATAAAGAGCAACGGCCACAGGGGCACGGCCACGTGCAGCACTGCGACCACTGCGAAGATTGTCGCCGTCAGCGCCGACCACGCGGCGAGGACGACCACGGGCCGGAGCAGTTGCCCTGGCCGCATGAGCAGCATGAACGTCACGAACCAGCAGGCGCCGAACCACCCCGGCGCCATGCCGCCAGCGAGGAAGACCGAGGCACCCACCTTGCCCGCGAAGCCAAGGGCGTTCGCCAGCGGCTGCAGGGCGAGGAAGATGGTGCCGAGGCCCGAGAAGAGATCGGGCCACAGGCTGCGCCGTCGGACCCACAGCAGCACCGTGTACAGCCCGATCGCGACGAAGAAGACGGCGACGGCCTTGAGGCGGAGCACCTCGGTGGCGCCGTCGGCACGCTGCTGTTGCGCCGAGAGCTCTGCGACGGTCGACGACGCGAGCACCGGGGCCGCGGGTCGCGCTGTGTCGGGCAGCTGCTTCAACATGGGCGGCGTCTGGTTGCGCACGGCGATGACGAAGCGGCGCGCCGCCGGCGACAACGACGACAACGACGACGACGACGGCGGCGTGAAGCCCTGATCGTCATCGCCACGGCCGACGTCGTCCTAGTCTACGACCGCGTAGGATACGGCATAACGCGCACCCAACCCGGGGCAACC
>JANNAY010000106.1:0-1598 GCA_031384945.1 Deltaproteobacteria bacterium | reverse complement strand
TTTTTTTCCTTTTGATCCTTTTGCTCTTTTTGCTGAGATTTCTCTGAATAGATGTAGTTTGCAAGAGCTGGCTGAAATTCTGTTTGAATTAACTCAATAAAATCGAAATAAGAGCCCTAAAATTTAAAATTGTAACCAATCACTCTGCCCTCTTCACCAAACAAATATATACCTTTCTTCTCTCATATCTTTGAGTTGGCGATTCTGCAAGTCCAATTCCCCACCTCCCGCCCTCCCCGCCCGGGGCGGGGCATCGGGGAATTGGGGTTGGCCCCCGCGCAGCGGGGGTGCTGGGGGCTCTGCGGCGCGAGCAACGCAAGGCGACGACATGGTTCCGCGTACCTCGCGATGTGACCAATCATGAGCCCAAGCGGAGAGGGTGAATCCGGGTGCAGCCAGCAAGCAGCGAGCAGCCAGCGTGACGTCGTGTGGACCCTGAACTCGTGATTTTTCTCGACGCCAACGCGTCCGTGCCGCCCGTGCCGCAAGCGCGGGCGGCGCTGCTTTCGGCCCTCGACGTCACTGCCGTCGGCGGCAATCCGTCGTCGACGCACGGCCTCGGACGCGCGGCGCGCCGGCTGCTCGATGTCGCCCGCGACCACGTCGCCGCCGCGTTGTCTGCGTCGTCGAAAGACGTGTTCTTCACCTCGGGCGCCACCGAAGCGAACCGCCTCGTCGTCGACATGCTGATCGAGCAGGGCAACAAGCGCGGCGCCCCCCTCGTCGTCGTCACCACGCCGTTGGAGCATCCGTCGTTGGCGAAGTCGCTGTTGCGGGCGGCGGCGCGTGGCGAGATCGTGCTGCGCATGATGGCCATCGAAGGCGAAGGCGTCGTCGTCGACGCTGCCGTCTTCGTTGGCGCCGACGTCGTCGTCGTCACCGGCGCCCACAACGAATCCGGCGTCGTCGTCGATGTCGCCGCCGTCTGCGCCGCCGTGGCCGACAACGTCGTCGTCGTCGTCGACGCGGCGCAGTCGCTCGGCCGCCTCGGCGCGCCCCCGGCCCGCGTCGACGCCGTCGTCTGCTCGGCCCACAAGCTCGGCGGCTATGCCGGCGTCGGCGCGCTGTTGTTGAAGAAGCGCGCGCGCAACCTGCCGCCGCCGTGGGTGGGTGGCGGGCAAGAGAACGGACTGCGCCCCGGCACCGAAGCCTCGTCGTTGATCGCCGCGTTTGGTGCGGCGTGCGCGGTCATCGACGACACGCGCCGCGCGCACGACGCACTTCGGCCACTGCGCGATCGTCTCGAAGCCCGGGTGGTCGCTGCCTGCGGCGGACGCGCGCTCTGTGTTTCACAACCCAGGTTGAGCAACACCTCGGCCGTGTTGTTTCCCGACGTCGACGGCGACGCGCTGCGCTTGATGCTCGACCAGTCTGGCGTGGCCGTCGGCTTCGGCGCTGCCTGCAGCGCGCTCGCGCCTGAGCCCTCGCCGGGGCTCATGGCCCTCGGCGTGTCGCCGGCCAGCCAGACCCTCGTTTTTTCCCGCACCAGTTTTCAACGCACGCGCATCCGCCCCGATCATCCCCGCGCGCTCTATTTCTCCGATTCCGTTTATGTCGGCTGGGTGCCCGGCGGACTCGTCGAGATCATCGCCATCGAT
>JANNAY010001047.1:0-6963 GCA_031384945.1 Deltaproteobacteria bacterium | reverse complement strand
ATCAAGGTCGGCTTCGACGGCGCTGGCGTCATTGGCGCCGCCGACAACATCGTCAGCGGCGTCGACGCGCGCTCGCTGTTGGCGATCCCCGGCGGCCTGATCATCGGCACCGCCGATGGCATCGCCGTCGTCGACGGCGACGGCGCCATCGTCGAACAAGGCGACCCCGGCGACGTCGACCTCGCTGTCTCGCGGCTGGCCCAGCACGGCGAGCTCGTCGTCGCCGCCCGCGTCGACGCCTTTGGCAATGCCCGCGCGCTGCAGGCCACCGTGCGCCGCGATCCGACGACGCTGTTGGGCTCGACGGCGCGGCTCGCTGGCGCGCCCGATCGCATGGTGTTCTCGGGCGATGACCTGTGGGTCGTCGCCGCCGACGTCGTCGAGGTCTTCGACACGCGCGGCTGCCTGCAAGCCGACGACGACTGCCTGCGCTCGCGCGGCCGCTTCGGCCTCGCCGACGGCGCCGACGCCGTCGACGCCATCGCCGCCGACGACACCGTTGTCGTGTGGAGCGCTGGGGCCGGCGGCTTCGTCTTCGGCGCCGACTTCTCGGGCGTGCCGACGTTGATCGGACGCGCCTTTGCGCCGCCGTCGACGAACCTGACGACGCTGCGCCCGGCCGGCGCCGGCTTCTGCGCCGCCGGCGCCGTCGACGACGCGGGTACCCGCGGCGAGCTGTGTTGGTCGTTCGTCAACGACGGACTGCCCGTCGCTCGCGGCGCCGTCAGAGGGCTCGGCGCCGCCGTGGCCGTCGACGTGGCCGGCGGCGACGACATCGTCTTTATCGACAGCGTCGTCGACGACGTCATCGGCGCCAGAGACCTGCTCGCCCGCACCGTCGACGGCGCCGTCGCCGACGCCGCCGCCCCCGCCATCGTCGTCGACGACGACACCGCCCTGCCCCGCGGCGCCGCCGGACCGAAAGACCTCGACCACGTCGCAGGCGTCGGCACCTTCAGCGTCGACCAATACGGCAGGCTGTTGTTCATCGCCGAAGGTGCGGGCGTCGACGTCGACGTGCTCGACATCGTTGACGACAGCGCCGTCGCAGGCGGCGCTATCGGCGCCATGCGCACAGCCGCGCCAGCGCTGTTGACGCCGCTGTTCGACGACGACGATGCCAGCGCGGTCTTGCTCGACGACGTGCGCGTGCGCGCCTTTGGCGACGACGTCTGGGCCTTTGCCGTCGCCCGCGGCGCCGCCGACGTCGTCAACGGCTGCCCGCAAGCCTTTGGCATCCGCTACCGGCTGGCGCCGCGCGGCGCTGCCGCCCTCGCTGTCACAAGCGTCGACGTCACGCCCCTCGGCCGGGCGTTTCGCATCACCGACGCCGTGCTGCGACACGAACGCGCCTACGTGGGCGTGCACCCGTTCGGCGTCGCCGTCGTCGACCTCAGCACCGGCAGCGTCGACGACGACACCACCCTCGCCGCCTGCGACGCTGCCACCAACGACGGCACCCAACACGCAGACGCGTTCCCGCTCAACTCGCTCGCCATCGTCGGCGACCGCGTCTTCGCCACCGGCGTCAAAGGCGCCGGCTTTCCCGCCACCGACGCGCTGTTTGACGTCACCACATCCGCGCACCGCCTCGTGCTCGACGCCGCGGCGCGGCTGCGCGCCGTCGTCGCCGTCGGCCCGTTTCTCGCCGTGACCACGCTCGCCCCGTCGAGCGCGGTGCTCTTGGTGCCGCCGTCGGCCACGTCGACGTTCTTGCCGATCGCCGCCTTTCCGGGCGTCGAACGGGCGACCGCATTGGTCGCATCGCGCACGGGGTTGCTCGTCGCCGACGGCAACTCTGGCGTCGCCCGCTTCGTTGTGCGGTAGCAGCAAGCCGCACAGCAGCGCACCTGCAACCACGGCCGTCGTCGGCGCCGTCGCCGTCGTCGCTGGCGCACACACGGACGGTGTTTCGCTGCGCCGTTTTTTGTCATGTTGGCCGTCACGCCGTGACGGGCCGCCGCTGTTCACCGCTAGGTCGACGTCGACGGCCCACCTAGGCTCTCGGCTCATTTCGTCGTTGGAGGACCCATGCGGTCTGCACAGCCTGCGCTGCTCGTCGTCGCTCTCTCGCTCGCCGCCCCCGCGGCGCTGGCGGTGGCGCCGACCATCAGCGGCGTCAGCACCACCAACACGTTCGTCGCCGGCAACGCCGACGTGAACATCGTGGCGACGTCGAACCAGGCGGCGACGTCGTGGACCATCGAACCGCTGCTGGTGCAGAACAACGCAGCGGCAACGTGCACGGGCACGGTGACGGGCAAGCTCGGCGCCGGCATCAAGCTGCTGCGCAGCATCCCCACCGACATCAACGCCAACATTCTCGTCGACCGCGAGTGGCAGCGCGCCAGCCTCGGCGTCAACTGCGTGCGCATCAAAGCCTGCAACGGCAGCAACGAGTGCACGAACAAAGATCTCTCGATCACGTTCACGAAGAACGCCGCCAGCGGCGCGCCGTCGATCCTGGCCGCCGACTTCGGCTACGGCGTCGACGAGAGCCAGCCGCTGCCAGTGCCGCTGTATGCGCAGCGCTCGAAGTGGGACGTCGCCGCTGCGGTCACCGACCCCTTCACCATCCTTGAAACAGTCTCGTGCCCCGCCACTGCGCTCGCCGCCGACTGCGCGCCGCCGCTGTTGCCGAGCTGGGTCACGGTCTCTGAGAGCGACGCCGTCGACGATGCCGCCAACACGCTCACCACTGGCAGCGAAGGCCTGTTCATGACGGCCGATCCGCCGGCGTCGGCGTTTGGTCGTTGGGTGTTTCGCGCCCGCACCGACATGAGCTTCGAAGGCGAGAGCAACAACACTGTCGCCGACGCGAACCCCATTCGCCTCAGCAACGTCGTGCGCGGCCGCATCGACGTCGGCGACACCGACATCTTCGAATTTCCGGGCACCAGCAACCGCGCGATCACGCTGACGCCGGCCACGAGCGTCGACGGCGTCTGCAGCGGCAGCTCGGCGCGCTTTCAGATCATCGACGACGACGGCACCACCGTGCTCGGCACCCGCGACGGCTGCACCGCCTTGACGCTCACGCCTTCCGCTGGACGCGCCACCGTCGGCACCTACTTCATCAAGGTCATCGCCGTGCCCGCCGGCAGCACCGCCTTTGACTACTTCTTCAAGGTGACGACGCAGTCGAACGCCGACGTCGTCTTCGCCGATGTCGAGATGGACGTGCACCAGAGCCAGGGCCGCCTCGGCGTCATTGGCGCCGACACGGCCACGCTGTTCAACGTCAACGCCCACAACATCTTCAACAAGGCGTGCAGCGGCACCGGCACCTCGACGTGCGACGTCTCGCGCGGCGAGCAGTGCATCACAGGCGTGTGCACGCCCATCCTCGCCATCGGCTCGTGCTTCGGCGTCGTCGGCGTCAACGGCGACACCGTCACCAGCGACATGGACTACATCAGCGTCGCCGCCACCGCGTCGACGACGGCGCCGAACTGCGACGGCACGCAGGCGACCAGCTTCGCCATCGACGGCCGCGGCGTGTGTCGGGCGCACCTCGAGACGCACGAAGACTTCATGACCCGGCGCTTCGGCGCGTCGACGTCGCTCTTCGGCGGCGTCAACAAGCTCTACGTCGTCGCGTTGCCCCAGCGCTCGACGTCGGTGTCGATCTACAGCCGCACCGCCCACCTCGCGGTGTGGGAGAACAACAACGAGAGCACCGACAACGTCTGCACCACCTCGCAGTGCACCACGTTCGAGCCGGCCTTGTGGACGGTGCGGTACGTGCGCACGCAGAGCTGCACCGTCGACGCCAACTGCGGCGCAGGCGGCGACTGCGTCAACGGCAACTGCGTGCAGCAGAACAATCTTTTTTACGACATCTGGGGCGCCTGCGAAGACCAGACCTACCCGAGCTCGTCGGTCGGCCCGACGATGAACGACTCGAACGGCGATCCGCAGCAAGCCGTCGGCTGTCGCTTCTTCACCCCCGTGCAAGACGCCGAGGTGCTGTCGACGGCGAACGGCGGCAACGGCGGCCAGTGCAGCCTCGCCCGCAGCCGCACGGCGTCGTCGGGCCTCGGCGCCCACTACCTCGAGGGCACGCGCTTCGAGATGCAGCTCACGAAGACGAACCCGTTCTCGACGTTGAGCGCGTTGACCTGCAACGTGACCCACAGCTGCACCACCAGCCTGCAGTGCTCGAGCGCCGGCAACGGCAACCTCTGCGGCGGCCGCGGCGGCGCCGGCGTCTGCAGCTGCACCGCCGACAGCCAATGCGGCGTCGGCGGCCAGTGCGTCAACCTGCGCTGCGAGAAGCCCAGCGACTGCAGCGCGGCCGCCCCCGCCGAATTCACCGTCGACAACACCGGCCTCGTCACCTGGAACATCCCGTCGACGACGATCGGCACGACGAACACGACGGCGAACCAGCGCTTCGCCATCCGCGCCACCACCGGCAGCGGCGCCGGCGACCCGACGAGCGACTTTCGCCTGACCATCCCCGTGCGCGATCGCCCCGTGCTGTCGACGACGGGCGTCGACTTGCTGCCCATCGCCATCCGCGAAGTGAAGCC
Source organism: Deltaproteobacteria bacterium (assembly GCA_031384945.1). GTDB lineage: Bacteria > Myxococcota > UBA727 > UBA727 > VGSZ01 > VGSZ01. The sequence continues at coordinate 2,428 of JANNAY010001047.1, read as the reverse complement.
CGCCGCCAACATCCCGCTCGATCCGCGCGCGTTCATCATGGGCGAGAGCGCCACCGTGCGTGAGCAGCTCTTTCACCTCACCTCGGTGCAGCTGGGTCATGCGCTTGCTCAGGGCGACGTCGTGCAGGTGCATCCGAACTACGAGAACGGCACCCGCGGCGAAAAGAAGGTGAACACCGTCTTTCGCGTGACCGTGCAGAACCGCGGCACGGCGACGTCGTCGACGGCGTCGGTCGAGGCGTATCTGACCGACTTCACCTTCAGCAACGGCGATCTCGTCGCCACGCCGCCCAACGTCGGCGTCGACACGCCGTACACAACGGTCAGCGTACCGGGCATCGCCGCCAACAACGAGGTCGACATCGACGTCGTCACCCACGCTGTCGACGACCTCTTGAACGAGAACAGCAGCGACATCTTTGCCGGCGCCCGCCGCGCCCTCTTCATCAACGTCGTCGACGGCAACAGCAACGACAACAACTTGTACGGTCCGATTCACCTGACGCCGCCGCGCGCCCCGCCGACCGGCGCGGCCGGTGGCGTGTGCACGATTCCGCCCGACAACGGCGGCGGCTTCAGCGGCGCCGGCTGCAAAGACGTCGACGGCGACATTGGCGCCGTCAGCCCGGCGTCGCCCAAGAGCGGCGACAGCGTGACCATCAGCGCCATCATCGAAGAGTCGGGCCTCACCGAAGGCGACCAGTACAAAGTGCGCTTCTACAAGAACCAGTCGGCGGCCCCGACCAGCGGCACCGCCAACGACGGCGAAGTCTTGATGACCGCCGAGGGCGATCCGAGCAACGCCACCGGCGCGACGTTCAACTTCACCGCTGAAAAGCCGGCCGTCGCCAACAACACGCTCAACGTGCGCATCTTTCTCGACGCCGCCAACAACGTGACCGGCGAAGACGAGACCAACAACCAGCTGCCGTCGTCGGGCTCGGCCATGCCGCTCATCGTCGCCAACACGACGCCGACCTACAACTTCACGCCGCCCACCGTCGCCACCGAAGACGCCCTCTATTCGACGCAGGTGAAGACGGTCGACGCCGACGACGCCGACCTGTCACGCAGCGCCATCACGCTCGTGACCGGTCCGACCGGCATGGCGTTCACCGCGGCTGCGTCGTGCGTGCAGAACGGCAGCAGCATCAACTGCTCGCGCACCCTCAACTGGACGCCCAACGACGCCCAGGCCGTCACCGGCACCGCCGCCGTCACCGTCCGCATCACCGACGGCGACCCCGTCATCGGCGCCGGCGCCAACGGCACCGGCGCCTGCGTCGACAAGAGCTGGAGCATCACCGTCACGCGCGTGAACGATGCGCCGGTGCCGTCGACGACGTCGGTGTCGCAGTCGAAGACCGAGGGTCAGACGATGACGCAGGCGCTGACCGCCACCGACGAAGAAGGCGCCACACTGAGCTGGAGCATCGCGGCGCAGCCGACTTCGAGCGGTGCGCAGGTGCAGCTGTCATCGGCGACGGGCGCGTCGACCAGCGTGAGCTGGGTGCTCGACGACGAGGCCGTCGGCACGAAGAATTTCACCATCGTGGTCACCGACGGCACGACGCCGAAGAACATCGCCTTCAGCATCACCACCACCAACGCCAACGACGCGCCCACCGCCGGCACCGTCAACTTCGCGGTCGCCCCCAGCGAAGGCAGCGCCGCCAGCGGCCTCGTCGCCATCACCGACCGCGACGACGTCGCTGGCGTCAGCGGCACCTTCGCTTGCACCAAGACCAGCGGACCAGCGTGGGCCTCTGTCTCGCTCGTCACCAACAGCAGCACCAACCGCGACTGCAAGATCTCGGGCACGCCGGGCAATGGCGACACCGGCAGCAACACCGTCAACTTCACGTTCACCGACGGCACCGTCACGCCCATCGCGGCGGCGGCGACCTTCACCGTCACCGACGTCAACGACCCGATCGCGCTGGCGACCATCAGCAACAAGTCGATCGCACAAGACGCGACGTTGACCATCGACCTCGTCCCCGACGACGACGACTTTCTCTCGCCGGGATTTACCGAGTCGGTCACCTGGTCGCTGCCGACCAAACCGACGGGCATGACCTTCACGCAGGCGACCAACGGCTCGACCATGCAGATCACGTGGACGCCGACATCGGCGCAGGTCGGCGTCAACAGCGTCACCGTCAACGCCAGCGACCTCCGCACCGGCACAGCCGCCGCGCGCTCGTTCACCGTCACCGTCACCAACGTCAACGACGCGCCCGTCATCACCGATCTCGCGCAGCAGAACCGCAACGAAGGCGACGTCGTCGGCGTCAGCTTCGTCGCCACCGACGCTGACATCGGCGCCAGCGGCGTCACCGAGACGCTGACGTGGTCGCTGCGCAGCAACGGCGGCATCACCGGTCTCGGCGTCAATTCGGCGACCGGCGTGCTGACCTTCAGCGGC
>JANNAY010001040.1:0-4634 GCA_031384945.1 Deltaproteobacteria bacterium | reverse complement strand
GCTCAGGCCGCCGAGGCCGTCGACGACGAAGAAGACATCTGATCCGCCAAGGCGCCGTCCGGCGTCACGATGAGAACCGCACCCTGACCAATCCTGAGCCCACGGGGACAGGGATGCCGCGCGCTTGAGGCCCGCCTCATGGCACCGATGCCTTCAGCGACGACGATGCTGTTGGGCGCGGGTCTGAGACTGAGCCAAGGCGCCGGCCTGAAGCTGATGTGAGCATCGCGCTACGGCTGCAGCCAGACGCAGCCCTGCGCCGCCTTCTTCGTCGCCTCGATCGTGATGACGAGGTCGGCAGCGGGCGCGGGCAAGGTGACGACACGACTCGAGGTCAAGAAGCCGTCGTCGACGTCAAACGCCGCCGCGCCGACGCGAACATGCAACCCACCGTCGTGGCGGAAGCGCGACGCATCGCGCACGCCGACACCAACGCTCCGCGCCGGCGGCTGCAGCGCCGGAAACGTCAGCGTCAAAGGCGCCCCCGGCCGCGCGTCGACGGGGATGCACGGGCGCTCCATGTTCATCACCCGGCCGCGGATGACGTCGACACCGGCGACCCGCGCGGCCGTCTGCATGTACGTCGACGGCGACAACGTCGGCAGCGCCCGCAGCGTCTTCGGCTGCTGCTGCAAGAAGTCGAGCGCGCGGCCCCGCAGCGCGCGCGCGATCTGGGGCTGCTCGTCGACGACGTTCTTGCGCTCCGCAGGGTCTGTGCTCAGGTCGAAGAGAGAGTCGGTGCCGCTCTGCACGTCGCGGATGAATTTCCACCGCGGCGTGCGCATGCCGACGCGCGTCACCGGGATCGCCGTGAAGAGCGGTTGCGGGTGAGGGACAAAGCGCGGTGACGACGACAGCAGCGACTGCCCCTGCATTGTCGGCGACGGCGGCATCCCGAGCAGGTCGAGAAATGTGGGCGCAAGATCAGCGTGCGTCGACGGCCGCGACGACGTCGAATTCGCCGCGAACGCCTGCGAGACGATCACCAGGGGGGCGCGCAGGTTCTCTTCGAAGAGAAACGAGCCGTGCAGGCGGTTCTGCGGGTGCTCGTCAAAGGCTTCGCCGTGGTCGCCGACGAAGACAAAGGCGGCGTCGCCTGCGAGGCCGCGGGCGCGGTAGCCGTCGACGACGCGGGCGAAGACGTCGTCGGCGAAGCGCAGCCCGTTCTTGTAGCGGTCGATCATCGCCTTCGTGCCGAAGGGCTGCGCGACCCCGTCGGGCAAGAAGTACTCGTGGTGGGGAATCAGCGAGATGACGACGAGAAAGCTCGGCCGCGTTGGATCGGCGCGGTGATCGAGCCAGGCGAGGGCGTCGTCGACGGCGCAGCGGTCGTCGATGCCCCACCCGTTCTGCCAACACGGTTTGCCTTCGAGGGTGGCGTCAGCGAGGGCTTCGCCGTCGACGAGGTGGTCGAAGCCGCGCTCGTTCAAGAACGCCAGCTTGTCGGTGAAGGCGAAGTAGCCGCCGTGCACGAGGGCGGCGTCGAAGCCAGCGTCGTGCAAGCGCTCGGGCAGCGACTGGCAGTCGATGCGCGGCAAGTCGGTCGTCTCGAGCGCCGTCGTCGGATCGGGGTGCAGCCCGCACAGCGTCGCAAAGATGGCCTTGATGCTGATGGGGCTCTCGGCGACGTGCTGCGTGAACGTCAGTGATTGCTGTTGTTGCAGCGCCGCCAGCTTCGGCATCGTCGTCGCGTCGACGAAGCGAGCTGCCGTTGACTCTGAGATGAACAGCACCACGTGCTTCGGCTTGCGCGCGCGGTCGACGTCGATCTCGGCGTCGACGTCGGCGTCGGCGTCGGCGTCGGCGTCGATCTCGGCGTCGGGCTCGTCGAGGGGCTTGCGAAAATCAATCGCGAGCGGCGAGGACGACGGCGATGACGTCGACGACGACGGCAGCAGCGCGATCAGCGGGTGGGCGCGGGGCGATCCGAGGGGCAGCGTGCAGAGGCCGAGCAGCGTGACGAGCAGCGCGGCGGCCAACACGCGGGGCGGTGGGGCGCGGACGCCGACGAAGGCGGCCATGACGACGACGACGATGGCGGCGACGCTGACGGCGAGGTCGGCGCCGCCGATGGCCAACGACGCGCCCGACGCCCACGCCGCCTGCGCCCACGTGAAGGGCGCGCCGTAGCGGACGACGAAGAAGACGTCGGCGGCGCAGACGACGCCTGCGACGACGCCGGCGACAAAGGCGCTGCGGGCGAAGAAGGCGCCGGCGACGATGACGACAAAGGCGACGACGCCGTCGACGATGACGCCGTCGAACGCGGAGCCGCCGGAGACGACGCTGGCGATGTGGAAAAAGGCGGCTCCGATGAGGGCGGCGACGGCACCTGCAGCGCCACCCGACGGAGTCCGCGGCATTCGATCAGCGGGCGCGGAAGATGACGCGGCCCTTGGTGAGGTCGTACGGCGACAGGGCGACTTTGACCTTGTCACCGAGGACGATGCGGATCGTGTACTTGCGCATCTTGCCTGAGGTGTAGGCCAGCACTTCGTGCCCGTTCTCGAGCATCACCCGGAACATTCCGCCCTGAAGGACCTCTTTCACGGTTCCATCGACTTCAATCTGATCTTCGCGAGACATCCAGTACCCGGGTTGCAAGAGCGAGCGCAGCAGCGCCGATAAAGACAAGGCGCGCGCACCATACCGACGCTCCGACGACGGTCAACCTGTTCGCTGCATGCTCACGGTTGGAGAATTTCCAACAGGTTGGCGGCGGCGGCGTCGGCGGCGGCTGCGGCGAATCCACTGTGGTGCCACGTCGGCGACGCAACTGTTCGATTCACCAGGAGGCCCCGATGCCCAAGTACGCCCTGCCCGAGCTGCCCTACGCCCACAACGCTCTCGAGCCGCACGTGAAGAAAGAGATCCTCGAGCTGCACCACGGCAAGCACCACGCCGCTTACGTCACCAACGCCAACGCGACCCTCGACAAGCTCGAAGAAGCGCGCAGCAAGGGCGACTTCGCCGCCATGCCGGCGATGGAGCGCGCGCTCGCGTTCAACGTCGCTGGCCACGTGCTGCACTCGATCTTTTGGAAGAACCTGAAGCCGAACGGCGGCGGCGCCCCGACCGGCGCCCTGGCCGAGCAGATCAACAAAGATTTCGGCTCGTTCGACAACTTCAAGAAGCAGCTTGATGCCGCTTCTTCGACGGTTTTCGGTTCAGGCTGGGGCGCCGTTGTCTGGGAGCCCGTTCTCGGACGGTTGATCACCACGCAGATCTACGACCACCAGTCGAACTTCACCGTCGGCGGCACGCCCATCATGGTCGTCGACGCGTGGGAGCACGCCTGGTACCTGCAGTACCAGAACCGCAAGGCCGAGTTCTTCGCCGCCCTGTGGAACGTGTTCAACTGGGACGACATCTCGGCCCGTCTTGACGAGGCCAAGAAGCACAACGCCGGCCTGCCCGGCGCCACTGCCGCCTGAGAGCCGCCCGATACCTTTGCGCTGCCCCCACACGTGGGGGCAGCCTCTTTTCTGCCCCGAACTTTGAGGTCGACAATGGAAGCCGGACTGCTGCACCTCCACAACTTTCTCCGTTGGGTGGTCTTGATCGCAGGCGTGATCGCCATTGTGCGCTCATTCATGGGCATGAGCGGCGGTAAACCCTACAGCAGAGCACCGGGCGTGGTGTTCATGGCTTCGCTGCACCTGAACGTCGTGCTGGGCCTTTTGATCTACGGCGTCTTCTCCGGCGTCGCCGCCACCTTCCGCGCCGACGTCGGCGGCGCGATGAAGATCGCGATGCTGCGCTTCTTCGGCATGGAGCATCTGGTCGGGATGCTCATCGCCGCCGTCGTCGTCACGATCGGCAGCGCCCGCGCCCGCCGCGCCGCCAACGATGACGCGAAGAACAAGACGGCAGCCGTCTTTTTCACGGTCGGCCTGCTGATCATCCTCGCGGTGATCCCGTGGCCCTTCCGCGGCAAAGGCGTGGGCCGTCCGCTCTTTCCAGGTCAAGCGCGTCCGGCCGCGGTCGAGCTGCCGACGCCGCCGCCCGACGACGTCGTCGTCCCCGTCGGCTGATGGTCCGCTTCGAGGCAGCAGAGCGTTCGTCTGACGGCGGCCCCTACGATCGTCGTGCACGGGGGTGCACGCATGCCGAAATTGGAAGACGCCGAGCGACGACCTACCAAGAAGATCGACGCCAAAGAGCTGCGCCGGCTGGTGGTGTCACTCGTGGTCACCGTCGATGAAGAAGCAACCACGCCCTTCGAAGACCTCCCTGCCGCGCGCCCGCGCGAAGATGGCGTTGGCGTTCTTGACGCTGACGACAGCCACCGCCTGTAACGGTCCAGGCCCGCTCACCTCAGGAGAGGTGCGGTGGCGCTGGCGTCATGGCGCGTTGCTCGAGGCCCACGACGTCGCTGACGGCGTCGACGTCGTCGTGGCGTGTCCTGAGCCGCACGCGACGACGGCGCGCTTTCGCATCGTCACCCGCGAGGTGCGCATCTGGGAGCGCCGCGATCCGCTCGGCGCCCGCGACCCGATCGCCTTTGCCGGCTGGCGCCGCTGCCAGGAGCAGTTCGAGAGCGAACACCCAAAGCCCGACGAGCCGCGCGTCGACAAACGCTGATGCACAACACGGGTTGTGAATCGGCCCGCTCCGCAGACCTCACCCCTCGC
>JANNAY010001033.1:0-3114 GCA_031384945.1 Deltaproteobacteria bacterium | reverse complement strand
GACGGCGACCGTCGAGCGCGAGGGTCGCACCAGCGTCGGCGAGATCGTCGTGTATGACGACAGTGATCATGAGATCTTGCGCGGCAGAGACCGTACAGTGCTCGCGCTGCCCGCTGGCAACGTCCGCGTCGTCGCCATCATCGACAAGGCCACCGCCAACACCACGCGCGACATCCGCGGCGAGCAGCGCGCGAAGATCAACGCGAACCAGAAGACCGAGCTGAAGCTCGACGCGAGCGACGGCGAGCTGCTCGTCACCGTCACCGAGAACGGACGCCCCGCCAAAGCCCTCATCGCGCTGCGCGAGCCCGGCTCGAACAACCGCACCGTCGAGCTGACGCCCGGCACCGCCGTCGCCGTGCCCGCCGGCACCTGGGACGTCGTCTCGCAGCTCGAAGACGCCCACGACTTTCGCGAGCAGCTGACCAAGGGCGTCGTCATCACGCCGCGCAAGCGCACGACAAAGTCGATCAGCCACAGCACCGGCAAGCTGGTCGCCGTCGTCGACGTGCCCACCAGGCTCGACGAGGCCGGCAAGAAGGTCCCCGACCCGTCTGAATTGCAGAAGGGCGGCTACGTCGTCGACCTGCTGCTGCCCGGCGCCAGCGCGGCCTTCAACCAGATCGATCCCAACTCTGAGGCCCGCCTCACGCCCGGCAAGTACGTCGTGCGCTGCACCAAAGACGCGACCCTCGACGACGGCAGCAAGCCCGTGGCCGAGACGACGGTGTCGGTCTCGGCGGGCGGCACCACGCGCGCGTCCGTCAACCCGCAGATCGCCCACGTCGACGTCGAGGTCCGTGTCGGCGGCGAAGCGAAGCCCTTGCCTGTCGAGCTCACGCTGCCCGGCGCGACCGCGGCGTTGGTCGCGCGCACCGCTGACGCGAAGGGCATGGCGTCGTTTGATGTGGCGCCGCAGCAGGTGACGTTGTCGACGACGTTGACGACGCCGCACGGTCCGTTGGTGCAGAAGAAACAGCTCGCGTTGAAGTCTGGCGTCAACCGCGTCCGCCTCGACATCGACGTCGGCACCGTCGTCATCCAGGTCATCGACGCTGGCACCGCAGTCGCCGGCGACGTCGGCTTCTACACGCGCCTCAAGAAGGGCCAGCCCGATGGTGAGCCGACCCTCGTCGTCAAAGCCGGCGAAGAGGCCTTCTTGCCTCCGGGCATCTACGCGCTGGCTGTGAAGCGCAAGGGTGAGCAGAAGCTCTTTGGCGAGGTCAAAGTCGCCGCCGGCCGCCTCGTCGAGCGATCGCTCGATTGGACGCCGCCGCCGACGCCCGAAGAGCTGGCGAAGAAAAAGGCCGAAGAAGAAGCCGCCACCGCCGCCAAGAAGAAGGCCGACGACGACGCTGCTGCTGCTGCTGCTGCTGCTGCCGCGAAGAAGAAGGATCCGGCGAAGAAGGACGCGAAGCCGGAGGAGAAGAAGAAGGAGGAGCCGAAGAAGGAAGAGCCGAAGAAGGAAGAGCCGAAGAAGAAGTAGGCGTCGCGGTCACAGGCCGCGCGCAGCGCAGACAACCTTGCAAAGGCCGACGTAGGCGCTCGACGACGACAACATGTGTCGCGGCCGGAGCGCCATCCGCCGCACACCCATCAGGGGGCGGCGCGGGTGCCGGGCGGGCAGCGCTTCACCAACCCGACGTCGACGACGACGAATTTGCCGTCGACGTAGGAGAAGGCGCGGACGCTGTCGTCGTCGAAGACGGATTCGACGCGGAAGACGCCGTCTTTGCCGTCGATGACGACGAGGTCGCCGTCGTTGAAGTCGTCTTCGGTGGCGCTCACTGCACTTTGACTTTGATCGTGGTCGACAACGCCGCGCCGTACGACATGTGCGCGCCATCGGCGAGCTGGAGCGTGAGCGTGTGCTCGCCGGGGGTGAGCTCGAGCTTCGTTGACGTCTCGGCCTTGCCAAAGTGCACGTGAGTCGCATCTTTGGGAACGATGGTGCCGATGGGCTCGCCGACGCCGTCGATGATCACGTGGTGGTGGCCGGTGGTGTGGTCGAGCACGTCTTCGCCAGCGGGGCGCAGCGTGAAGCCGTCAACGCCGAATTCGACGTCGACGGGTGACTTCACGGTCTGGCCGTCTTTCAGGTTCTTGAAGAACACGCCCATCTTGGCGGGCTTCTCTTTGACGATGACCTTGAGCTTCGCGGCGAGCTCGGGGCCGTACGAGAGGTGGGCGCCGTCGGCGAGCTGCATCTCGAGCTCGTGCTCGCCAGAAGCCAGCGTCAGATGCGCCACCGTCGACGCGTCGCCGTAGTGAAAGTGCTTGTCGTCTTTGGGAACGACCTGGCCCGCGGGGATCGAGGGCGAGTCGACGATGATGTGGTGGTGGCCGGTGGTCTTGTCCATCGCGTCTTCGCCGGCCTTGCGCAGGCCCATGCCGGTCACGCCGAAGACGACGTCGAATTCGCTGAAGACGGTGCTGCCGGGCAGAGGCCACACGAAACGCACAGACTTCGCCGACGTCGGCGCCGGTGTGCCCGTCGTGCCCGCGGGCGGCATGGCGTGCATGTCATGACCAGCATGCGGATCGGCCGTCGTCGTCGTCGTCGCTGCCGTGGCCGACTTCGACACCTGCGGCTCTTTCGGCGGATCGCAGGCGGTGACGACGAGAGCGGAGGCGAGAAGAGAGGCTGAGGCAAGGTGTCGCATGCGGCGCTCATACACCCTTGCGATGCCGCGTGCAGATGTTCGAGTCCCCCGATGACGTCGACGTCGACACGCTCGTTTGTCCGGCTCGCGGTCGCGACGACGGTCATCACCTACCTGCTCATCTCGGTCGGGGCGATCGTGCGCGTGAGCGGTGCGGGCATGGGCTGCCCCGATTGGCCGCGCTGCTTCGGGCTGTGGGTGCCACCGACGTTGGCCGAGCAGCTGCCGCCCCTCGGCAGCTACCACTACCCGAAGGGATGGACCGTCGAGACTTTCGACCCGCTGATGACGTGGGTCGAATACGGCAACCGCCTGCTCGGCGCGCTGACGGGCCTCTTCATCCTCGCGACGTTGATCAGCGCGCTGCGCACGCAGCGGCACAGCCGTGGCGTCGTCGTCCCCGTCGTCGGCGCCTTCGTCGGCGTGCTCTACGCCGCCTGGTTGGGCGGCC
>JANNAY010001028.1:0-1978 GCA_031384945.1 Deltaproteobacteria bacterium | reverse complement strand
CGCTTTCAGCTGCTGGTGCTCGGCAAGGGCGAGCCGAAGTACGAAGAGTTCTTTCGCACCCTGGCGCAGGCGTGGCCCCACCGCGTGTTCTACACGTCGGCCTTCAACGAAGAGCGCGCCCACCTCATTGAAGCCGGCGCCGACATGTAGAACACGCGGTGGGGCCACGCCTGCGCCAGGGTGCGAAAGAACTCTTCGTACTTCGGCTCGCCCTTGCCGAGCACCAGCAGCTGAAAGCGGTGGTGGCGCAGCAGATGCGGCAAGACCTCGACGCAGAGGTCGAGCCCCTTCTGCCACACCAGCCGCGAGACCAGACCCAGCACGGGCACGTCGGTGCGGTACGGCATCTTCGCCGACGCCAGCAGCGCCTGCTTGCACAGCTCTTTGCCCGACAGATCCGCCGACGAAAACGGCGCCTTCGTGTACGGATCTTTCTGTGGATTCCATTCTTCTTCGTCGATGCCGTTCAAGATACCACTGATGGCGTCACGTCGAGCGCGCAAAACTGGATCCAGCCGCACGCCATGATCGGGCGTCTGAATCTCGCGCGCGTACGTCGGCGACACCGTCGTGATCGCGTCGGCGTAGAGCAGGCCGGTCAGCAGGTAGCCGATGCGGCCGTTCTTCAGCTCTTCCTGGTGAAAGAGGTGGGCCGAGTCGCCGAGGCCCGTCTCGCCCAACACGTGCGCGCCGAACGTTCCCTGGTGCCCCAGGTTGTGCAGCGTCAACACCGTCTTCGTCGACGAGAACAGCTTGTCCCAGCCGAACTTGGTCTTCATGACGAGGGGCAAGAGCGCCGTCTGCCAGTCGTTCACGTGGGCGATGTCAGGCGCGAACTGAAGCACCTGACAGAGTTTGAGCGCCGCCCATGTCAGCACCGAGAAGCGCAGGTGCTCGTCGGCGGCCTGGCCGTAGAGCGAGGGGCGATCAAAAAACGCCGGGCAGTGCACGAAGTAGACGGGCAGCGTTCGCCCGCTCTCGTCGGCCCCCGTCGCGACAGCACTGTTGGGCATGTCGCAGCGGTACAAGCTGAAGCGCACGGGCGCGGGGCCGAGCTGCAGCTGGATGTTGCTGGCGACGAGGGTGAACTCGCGCCCCTTCTCGCCGGCGGCCGGCGTGCGGCAGCGCGGATAGAGGGGCAGGACGACGCGGACGTCGTGCCCCAACGCGTGCAGTTGGCGGGGCAAGGCGGCAGAGACGTCGCCGAGGCCACCCGATTTTGCGAACGGGGCGACCTCTGACGAGACGAACAGCACTCTCATGGTGGTATCGCTTGCCTCAGCGGGCCCCTTTCGCGAAGGGCCGAGACAGCCGGTTCACAAGAGGAGACACCTGCCGCATGCCCATCGACGTCATCTTCATCGAGCCTTGCTTCCCAGCGAACCAGCGTGAATTCGTGCGCGCGCTGCACGGCGTAGGAGCGCGGGTCACGGGCATCGGTGAGCGGCCCAAAGAGAGCCTCGACGGCGAGCTGCGCCACTGGCTCACCCACTACGAGCAGATCGGCAACGTCACCGACGACGCCCAGGTCGAGCGCGCCGTCCGCTTCGTGCAGTCGAAGGTGAAGGTGAACCGCCTCGAGGCCGTCGTCGAAGCCCACATGATGACGGCGGCGCGGGTGCGCGAGAAGCTCGGCATCCCCGGCACGTCGGTGAAGACGACGTACCTCTGCCGCGACAAGCCCTCGATGAAAGACGCCCTGCGCGCCGCCGGCGTCCCCTGCGCGCAATCCGTCGGCTCCGACGACGTCAAAGAGATCCAAGACTTTGCGAAACGAGTTGGTTATCCACTGATCGTCAAACCCCGAGACGGCGCTGGCGCCAGCGGCACCTCCCGCGTCGACGACGACGCCGGCCTCGCCAGAGCGCTCCACGAGAGCGGCGTCGGACACCGCGGCAGAAGCGTCGCCGTCGAAGAATTCATCGAAGGCCACGAAGGCTTCTGCGACACCATCAGCATCGACGGCAAGGTCGCCGTC
>JANNAY010001018.1:0-9011 GCA_031384945.1 Deltaproteobacteria bacterium | reverse complement strand
CCTCGTTCCTCTCTGCCTCAGCGTCTCCTCCGTGATCTCTTTGTCTCCGTGACCCTCTGTGTTTTTCTTCATCTCCGTTCCCTCGTCTCCCTCGCTCCTCCTCGTCTTCCCACCACGACGCGTCGGACGATCGTCGTTTGCGGATTCGACGGCAGCGGGGTCTATTCGAGGCCGGAGGCCTCATGCGCCCGTTCCTCCTCGTGACCCTTTGCCTGACAGCGGGCCTCGCGGTGCCAGCCGCAGCCAAACCCGTCGGCCCACGCCTCGCGTGCGCGCACTACCCCGACGCGCCGATGTGCCGCGGTGCCGTCGTCGCCTGCACGCAGTGCCACACGGCACCACCCGACTTGAACGCCTACGGCGGCGACGTCAGCGCCGACATCGCCGCCAACGACCTCGTCTACGAAGACGACCTCGGCGAAGCCCTCGTCGACGTCGAAGGCCTCGACAGCGACGGCGACGGCCTCAGCAACCTCGAAGAGATCCTGCTCGGCACCAGGCCCGGCGACGCTTCGTCGTTCTTCGTCGCACCAGCGCCACCAGAAGGCCCGACGAACCCCGTGTTCGACGTCGGCAACTACGACGACGCCTTCGCCCACCGCCGCATCTCGATCGCCTACTGCGGCAAGTCGCCGACGTTCGAAGAGCGCGAGACGTTCGCCGCGAGCGCCGACAAAAAGGCCGCGCTGCACACCACGCTCGATGCCTGTTTGACGTCGTCATATTGGCTCGCAGAAGGCCTGCCGCGCCTGGCCGACAAGCGCATCCGCCCGCTCGAGGCGGTGAGCATCGGCGGTGTGATTCCGCTGGCCGACTACAGCTGGGACTACCGGCTTTTCGTGCACGCGCTGACGGGCGAGCGCGATGCGCGCGATTTGTTGTTGGCCACCTATCACGTGAACGAAAACGGCAGCGTCGTCGAAGGCGTCATCGACGGCGTCGACCCCAACGACGATGGCGAGGTCGGCGGCCAACCCGTGCCCGCCGACAAGCGCGCCGGCATGATCACGACACAGTGGTTTCTCATGATTCACACGATGTTCAGTGAGATGCCGCGCACCACCGCAGCGCAGGCATACCGGGCCTGGCTGGGGCAAGACATCGCGCGCTCAGAAGGCCTGCTGCCCGTCGAGGGCGAGCCCAAAGACATCGACAACAAAGGCGTCGACGATCAAGACACCTGCATCTACTGCCACGCGACCCTCGACCCGCTGAGTTACGCGTTTGCACATTACAATGGTATCGGCGGTTCAGGCGGCAATGGTGCATTCAACGCCAACCGCCCATCGTGGCAACCGTCTGAGGTCGAGGCTGTGTTGCTCGACGTTCCGCTCGGTGACACGGCTGCGGCCGGCGTCACCGAGTGGGCGCAGATCGCCGCCGATGCGCCGCAGTTTCGCCAGAACCTCGCGAGCATGTTTCTCACCCACGCCCTCGGTCGTGCGCCACAGCCCGACGAGCTCGACGATCTGCAATCGCTGGCCGACGGCTTCGACGACATCGACGGCTTCCAGGCTGTGAAGCTCTTGCACCGCTTGATCGACACCAACGCCTTTGGGGTGCCCTGATGCAGCGCGCCAAGCTCATCCCGCTGCTCGGCCAACGCGTCGGCCAGCTCGTCGTCGTCCTCGGCCTCGTCGCCGCCAGCAGCGCCTGCCCCGAGACCCCCGCGGCCGAGGGCGAAGGAGAGTCGGCAGGCGACGGCGAAGGAGAAGGCGAAGGAGAAGGAGAAGGAGAGGGCGAAGTCTTGCCGCCGCCGCCCTTCGCCATCTCGACAAAGAACCGCATCGCGTGGAAGCGACACCGCGCCTTTGAGAGCGACCTGCTCGCCGGGCTGTCGCTCGAGAAGCAAGAGCTCTGCAACGAGCTCGGCCTCTACTCGTGCGTCGACTACGTGCACACCGTGCCGCTCGGCGGCAACGAGCCGTTCGCCAAATCGCAATACGAGCCGCTGCCGTCGCCGACAGTGACGACGCCCATCGCCGTCGATCGCGTGGCGCTGTCGGGTTGCACCGCCCGCGTCGACAAAGACAGCGCCGGCGCCGCCGTCGTCTTCGTTGGCCTCGACCTCGACGCCGCCAGCGTCGGCGCCGAAGACGCCGAAGCCGCCGTCGAGGTGCTGGGTCCGCGCTTGCTGTCGCGACGCCTGACGCCCGACGAAGTCACTGCCTACGCCGACCTCAGGGTCGACGACGACGGCGCCGACGTCAGCGGCCGCGACTTCGCCATCCTCACCTGCTTCGCCGTCGCCACGATGAGCGAAAACCTCTTTTATTGAGAGACGAGAATCACATGAAACACACTCGTCGATCGATGATGCAACGGTTGGCTGCCGCCACGGTGTTGGCCGGGCTGCCGACGATGTTGGCGGCCAAAAAGGCCCGTGGGCAGGCAGGGCCGGTTCCGGCGGATCGCAAATACCTGTTTGTGATTGCCGCAGCCGGCGGCGGTTCGATCATCGACTCTTTCTTGCCGATTCTGTCGTCAGACTCGGCGAGCGGCTCGACCCTCGTCAGCTATCCGCCGACGCTGTTGCAGAGGCCCAACGGCAGCAACATCCGCTGCGTGCACTCGCCGGTGCCCGTCGAGGTGCTCGGCTCGCGCATCGAAGGCCACCTGCTGCCCTTCTTGCAGCGTCACGGCAGCGACGTCGCGGTGATGACGCAAGAGTGCACCTCGGTGAACCACCTGATCGCGCAGAAGCGATCGCAGACGGGCGCCGGCATCAACCGTGGACGCACCCTGCTCGAAGCTGCCGCCGCGCGGCACGGCGACGGTCTGCTCATCCCCGCCGTCAACATGTGCGAGTCGGGCTACCTCGAGCCCGGCGACGACGTCAGCGTCGCCGACCGCTTCCGCGCCGTCGCCGTCGCCGACGCGCTGCTCTTTCCCTTCGCCACCGATGGCGTGAAGGGCCTCAAGGGCCTGCCGCGCCGCGACCTGATCGAGCGCGCCCGCCGCGTCAGAAACGCCGTCGACGACGACAGCGCCTTCGGCATTACGTTTCGCGGTGCGCCATTTCGCAAGAGCTACAAAGAAGCCCGCAACGTGCTCGCGCCGACGATGGAGCAGAGTGATCTCATCACGCGCCTCACCATGGTGCCCAACGTCGATGAGCTGATCCCGCTCGACGACTTCGGTTTGTCGTCGTCGCCTGATGGCGAGCGGGTGCGCGCGCAGTTTCCGGATTTGATCAACGACCCCTTCGAGGCCCAGGGCGCGCTGGCGTTCTTGTTGGCGCGCAACAACGTCTCGTGCGCCGTGGCCATCTCGCCGTCGTTCACGCCGCTGCTCGACGACGGGCTGAAGAACACGCCGCTCGCCTTCGACTTCAGCCACCAGACCCACGTGCTCACGCAGTACGCGATGTGGACGCGCGTCTTGAAGGTGGCCGACGGCCTAATCACCTTGTTGAAGAGCCAAGACGTCGACGACAACGACCCCACGCAGGGCAAGATGTGGGACCGCTCGCTCGTCTACATCGCGACCGACTTCGGCCGCGACAAGGTGCGGCCCGCCGACTCGTTCGACTTTGGCACTGGCCATCACTTGAACAACGGCAACATTTTGATCTCGCCGCTCTTGAAGGGCAACGCCGTCTACGGCGACGTCGACGTCGACACCGGCCTCACCTTCGGCTTCGACCCGGTGACGGGCGCGGCGACGCCGGGCACGCTGATGCGCGAGGGCGAGGTCTACTCCGCCGTCGCCCACGCTCTCGGCATCGACTTCGACGGCCGCATCGACATGCCCTGCATGGTGCGAAACGCCTGACTCGACAGTCGCTGTCGCCGCGGTACCATCGGGCCATGCGTCGTCTCGTCGTCGTCGTGGCCTCTTCTGCCGTCGTCACTGCTCTCGCTGCCGTCGGCATGGGCTGCGATCCGCCCAAAGACGAGAAAGACCGCACGCCGCCGCGCGTGATCGCGATCGATCCTGCTGACCCCGTCGTCGCCGTCGACGCCGGACTGCGCATCACCTTCAGCGAGCCGATCTTGAAAGAGACGGTCGACGCCGACCCGGTCTCTGACGCGCTCACCGTCGCGATCGTGCCGCGGGCGCAGGCCAGCGAGTCGTTCTTGGCCGACTTCAAGAACCCCGGCGTCTCTGAGTCGCGCCAGGGGCAGCTCGTGCCCGTCGACGTCGACATCGACCGCGACGCCCTCGACGTCACGCCCCTGCGCCCGCTCGAGCCGCGCACGGCGTACACGCTGCTGCTCGGCGCCGAGATCAGCGACGCCGCGCGCAACCCGCTCGTCGACGGCACCGGCTTGAAGGCCGTGTTTCGCTACGACTTCGAGACCGACGACGGCCAGCCCGCCGTCGTCGACGTCGACGTCGGCGGCGCCAACCTCGTGGCCCTCAACCGCAAGCGCATCACCGTCACCTTCAACCAGCCGGTGCAAAACGTCGGCACCGACACGGTGCTCTTCAACCCCGCCGTCGACGTCGAGGCCATCCTCGTCGACGAGGGCCGCATTCACGCGACCGTCGTGCTGGCCGACCCGGCTGTTGGGGGCGGCGACTGCGCGCGCCTCGCGCCGTCGACGACCTACACCTTCGACGTCAACAACGGCGTCGTCGGTGACACGGGGCAGTCGCTGGCGGCGTTCTCGACGACGTTCGCCACCGGTGCGGTGTGCGACACCGCGCCCAACCTGATCGTCGATGGGCCCGAAGCCATCGCCGGCGAAGTCGCCGCCACGCTGCGCTTCGAGACCACCAAGGCGTCGACGACGCTGGTGCGCTTCGGGCTCGCTGGTGGCGAGCTCGATTGTCTGGGTGCGGCGTGTCCGGTGACGGGCAACGCGGCGCGCGCGCCCATCGCTGGCAGCAGCCCGCCGCGCTTCTTGCACAGCGTCGAGCTCGCCGGCCTCGCCCTCGACGCCACCTACGACGTCGTCGTCAGCGCCGAAGACGACGTCGGCGGCACCGCCTCTGCGCGCACGACCTTTGTCACGGCACCGCTGCCGCGCGTCGGCTTGAACGAAGTGATGGCCAACCCGCCGGCGGCGTTCACCAGCGAGGCCCTCGGCGAATACGTCGAGCTCGCCAACTTCGGCGCCGTCGACGTCGACATCTCGGGCTGGGCCGTCTTGGTCGACGGCGGCGACGACGCCGACGGCTGCACCGCCACCTTGCCCGACGCCATCGTCTTGGGCCCCGGCGCCTTCATCGTCATCGCCGGCAAAGACTTCGACGGCGCGCCCTACTCGCTGGGCGGCGACGTCACCGTCGCGCGTTTGACGTCGTCGACGGGGGCCAACGGCATGTGTGGTCTGGTGAACTCGCGCGCGCAGCCGCTCTTGCTCGTCGACGGCGACGGCCGCCCGGTCTCGTCGATCTCGAGCTTCTCGAGCATCGTGCCGAGCAAAGACGGCCGCAGCATCGAGCGCACCGCGCCCGAGGCCGCCGACGTCGAAGACAGCTTCTGCTTCTCGCGCAGCGATGCCGGGCCCACGCCGGGCCGCGCCAACTCGATCGCCGTCGGCGGCTGCGACTGAGCTGTCAGGGTGGTGGGTGAATCCCGCCGCGGGTTTCCACGAACACTCTGAAATTCGTCGTCGGGCGAGCGCAGCAGAACGCGCTCGCTTCTTCGTTGGACCGTGGAACACCGCAGGGCGCTCACGCGGCAACACGCGGCACGCGGCGTGGATTTCACTGCGTCACACCCCAGGAGCCACCGTGAAGCAGCTGATCCCCGCGAGCGCCGCGCGCTTGTTGTCGACGTGCGTTCTCATCGCCAGCCAGTCCGCCTGCATCATCGTCGTCGACCGCGACTGCGGCGGCGAGCCGTATCCGCCGCAAGGCGACGTCGACAACGACGGCGACGGCTACACCTGGGCCATCGACTGCGACGACTGGGACGCCACCGTCGGCGAAGACTGCGGCGACGAGGTCGTCGACAGCGACGGCGACGGCATCAGCGACGCCGACGAGGCCGACCGCGGCACCGATCCGTGGAACGTCGACAGCGATGGCGATGGCTGGCTCGACAGCGAAGAGCGTGACTGCGGCTCGTCTCCCCTCGACCCGTTTCTCACCTGCGAAGACGCGCCGGCCGAAGGCGAAGGAGAAGAAGGCGAAGGCGAAGTCGTCGTCGACGAAGAAGACTGCGCAGAAGGAGAAGGCGAAGAAGGCGAAGGCGAAGGCGAAGGCGAAGGCGAAGGCGAAGAAGGAGCAGGAGACGAAGCCTGATATGCCGGCGCCATGAAGATCGCCGTCCTGCCGCGCGGCACGCGTGACTTTCTGCGCCAGGCGGTGCTCGACGGCGGCGGCACCGTCGTCGACGACATCGCCAGTGCGCAAGCGCTGGTGTGGACGGCGCCCAACGATCCCGAGGGCCTGCGCCGCGTGCTCGGCGAGAACCACAACCTGGGTTGGGTACAGCTGCCGTGGTCGGGCATCGAGCACTACCTGCCGGTGCTCGACAAGCAGCGGCTGTGGACGGCGGGGCAGGGCATCTACGCCAAAGACGTCGCCGAGCACGTGCTCGCGCTGACCCTCGCGGGCCTGCGTGACCTCAAGAAGCGGGCGCTGGCGGTGTCGTGGTCGGCGCCGTCGGGCCGCTCGCTGCACGGCGCCACCGTCACCATCCTCGGCGCGGGGGGCATCACGCGCGCGCTGTTGCCGCTGCTCGCGCCGTTCGCGCCGCGCTTGCGGGTGGTGCGCCGCAAGGCCGATCCCTTCGACGCAGCGCCCAACGCCGCGCTGTTTGCTTTCGACGACCGAGAGAACGCCGTCAGCGGCGCCGACGTCGTCGTGGTCGCGCTCGCGCTCACGCCCGAGACGCGGCGGTGTTTGGGCGCGCGCGAATTCGCCGCCATGAAGCCCACAACCCTGGTTGTGAATGCCGCCCGCGGCGGACACATCGACACCGACGCGCTCGTCAGCGCCCTCGAAGGCGGCGTCATCGGCGGCGCCGCCGTCGACGTCACCGACCCCGAACCGTTGCCCGCGGGCCACCGCCTCTGGTCGCTCGACAACTGCTTGATCACGCCCCACTGCGCCAACACGCCCGAGATGGCGCTGCCGGTGTTGACCGAGCGCGTGCGCGACAACGTGCGCCGGCGCATCGCGGGCGAGCCGCTGCTCGGCGTGGTCGACGTCGACGCCGGCTACTGAATGCCGCGAAGCTCTATGAACTCAACGACAGTCGAGTCCTTCAGCAAACGCGGCGATTTCTTCGACAAACGTGTCGGCGCCGAGGGTCTCGGGCACGTCGGGCTGGTCGCCGTCTTTGCCGAGAAAGTTGCCGTGGGTGGCACCCTCGACGGCGACGAAGCTCTTGCGCTCTGACGGCGCGCCATCGAACAGCTCGCGGCCGAGCTCGATGCGCACGGTCTGGTCGTTGGTGCCGTGAAAATGAAGATACGGTTTTCCGTACGACCGCATCTTTTCAATGTTGTTCCATTGACCGGTGGTGACGAACGAGCCGGGCACGCCGATGAAGGTGCTGTCGTCGGCGAAGCTCTGCACGCTGGGCCACGGCGCCTCGAGCACCAGTCCACACGAGTCATCGCTGACCGCCATCTCGACCGCCGAGAGCGCGCCGGCGGAGTAGCCGATGAGCACGACGGCGGTCGGCGACACACCATGGCTCTCGAGGATCGCGGCCACGCCGTCGCGCGCGGCGTGGGTGTCGCTGAGAAACTGCGCCTCGGTGGGCTCGGCCTCGGTCGACGATTGTCCAAAGCCGCGGTAGTCGACTGCGTAGATGTTGGCGCCTGAGTTGAACAGCTGGCCCACGCGGTTCAAGTAGTGCTCGATGCCGCCGAAGTTGCCGTGGCTGTAGACGATGGTGACGTCAGAGAGGGCGCCGCCTTTTGAGGCGACGAACCATGAGTCGTTGGTCTCGCCGTCGTCGAGTTTGACGGGGTGCTGGGTGACATCTTCTTGCGGAATGCCCCACTTCTCGAAGGGCAATGGATCGCCGCACTTCGTGCACATTTCTTTATCTTCACACAGCTGGTCGTCGATGGTGCTGCAGTGCTTCGGGTTCCACACGAACGAGTCGAGGTCGAAGCAGCCGCTGGCGCCGACGACGGTGGCGACGACGGCGGAGAGGGCGCAGACGCGGGCGTTCATTGCTTCACCTCAGCCGTGTTTTCTAGAAAGTCAGACCAGCGGATGCCGACGCCGATGTTGAGCGTGATGGCGCCCTGGTCGCCGGGGCTCACCCAATCGACGACGGCGAACCGCTGATCGACGTCGGGGGCGAGCCAGCGGGTCTCGAGCTGGATGCCGAGCCACTGCAGTCCCCAGTCTTTCAATGGGTGCAGCTCGACGCCGAGCACCGGCGCGAAGCGCGGCACGCGCGCGCCAGCGTCGAGCGGCACGTACATCGTGAGCCCGCCGTAGAGCAGCTGGCTGTCGAAGAAGAGGTAGCTGGCGGTGACGTCGGTCTGCGACATCGCGAAGCCGTCTTTGCGGCCCTTGCGCGGGTCAAACAGGTTGGTGAAAAAGAAGAAGCGTTGGCCGACGCTGACGGCGGGCACGAAGCCGTTCTCGTCGACGAATTGGCCCGTGGCGCCGACGTGTCCGCCGGCGACGCCGAACACCAACGGCAGCACGTGCAAGCCGTAGTTCACGTCGAGGTGGCTGCCGATGAGGGGCTTCAACCCGCTGCGCCCTTCGAGCGTCAGGTTGGGCAGCGGGATGGTGCCGACCCCGGGCACGTTGGTGAGCGGCCCACCCATCGTCGCGTTCGCGGCGTGTTGGCCCTGCGCGAGCGGCCGGGCGTTGTTGAACGTCGTGCAGCCCGCGCCCAGTTGGACGACGACGAGCGCACACAAGAAGACAAGATTTCGCACGGCGCACGGTCGCAGAGGTCTCGCGTCGCCTGCAAGCGCGCTCGCAGGGTTGCTGGATGTTGCTGGCTCCCTTCCTGACACTTCAGGCTCAGCGCCTCCCCGTGAGGTCGTCGAGCGCGGAGGATCGCGACCCGAGCGCGCCGCGTGGGGCGAGGCACCCCAGCCTCCCCCCGGCCCCTCCTCCCCGTGGGCGCGGCT
>JANNAY010001003.1:0-1685 GCA_031384945.1 Deltaproteobacteria bacterium | reverse complement strand
GACGGCGACGGCCAGCGACGGGCTGTACTGCAGCAGCGACTGCGAAACGGAGTTCTCGACGGTGGTCATCTTGAACGCGTCTTTCGCGCTCTGGCTCGCCTGGTCGTTCACGTTGGCGATGGCCGATCGGTAGCGGTGGGCCGCGAAGCCGCGCATGCCGTGGCCGAAGTACTCGAACGCCGTGCTGCGCTCTTTGTCGTCGTCAAACACGTGGCGGGCGGCTTCGGCGACGAAGGCGAGGCGGGCGTCGTCGTCGAGGCCGGCGGCGGTCTTTGGCATCCCCCGAAAGCCCACCTGATCGATCATCACCGCGAGGGTCGCGCGCGGCAGCGTGTCGCCGGTGAAGTCGTAGGGGTCGCCCTTGTCGTGGCACGAGAGGCACGAGTCATCGAGCATGGTGCGCAGCGCCTTTGACAGCTTGACCGGCTCGACAGCAGCCGCGTGCGGGTCCATCGACGTCGACGATGACGACGTCGTCGCAGGAGCCGCCGCGGGCCCGAGCGGACCCTTCTGCGCGCGCGCGCCGTAGCGAAGCATCGCGGTCTTCAACATCGCCTTGAGCCGGTGCGTGCCCTTGAAGGTCTCGTGCACGGCCTTGAAGTCGTCAGCGGTCTCGCGACCGTTGAAGACGTGGTCGACGATCTTCTTCGTCATGCATTTGCCAAACTCGGGCTGCGCGACGGCGAGGCGCGCGAAGCCGGCAGGCGTGAGGTCGTCGCTGCCGCGGTCGTCTTTGATGTCATTGACGTAGAGGGGGCCCTTGCTGCCGATGTGATCGACTGGCCGAAAGTCGATGCCCGACGTCGACGACGGAAAGCCGTGAAAAAACTGCATGCCGTAGTCGAGGCGCGCGTGGCAGTCGGTGCAGATGGGCATCGCGGCCAGCTGCTTCCACCCGTCGCCGGTGCGCAGGTCGACGACGCCGAGGTTCATCACGCCGGCGGTGGTCACGCGCGACGATGATTGGCCCGTGCACCACAGGTAGTCGTAGGCGTTGCGCAGCACGCCGCGCAGCGCGTCCGATCCGTAGGTGAGTGACGGCGTCGTCAGCACGCCGGCATGGTGTCCGGGCACCATCTCTTTGCGCGGGTGCAGTGCCGCTTCTTCGCCGATGTCGTCGATGGGCAACAGGGTCGCCGCGTCTTCGCCGGCGATGATGCGCGCGCGCCGGTACAGCAGCTCTGCATCTCTGTTGCGCACGGTCTCGTTCATCGTGAACAGCGACTCGATCGGCAGGTCGTTGTCGACGACGTAACCGGCCGTGAGCACCAGCTCTTCTTGAAAGTCTTGCTGCATCTCGTCGTACATCTTTTCGTCGCGCGCACAGAACACCAGGCGCGGACCGCAGCCGCACGTGTCGGTGTCGCGGGGCGCCAACATCGTCGCGCCACAGGTGCGGCCGTGGCCGTCGCCCATCACCGTCGGCCGGTGCGCGTCGACACACACGAGCACGTCGTCGCCCCACCACGCCTTGACCTTCTCCGCTTCCGTCGCCGAGCAGGGCGCGCGCAGATAATAAATCCGTGGCTCTGTCTTCGTCGACTTCAACGTCGAGTGAGATGCGACGGGGTGGCGGTCTTTGATGTTGTCTGTCGGCGAGATCGCGAGGTCTTTCGCGAGGCGGCCGCCCATGGGCTTCGAGAGCACGTCGTCAACGACTCCCTCGAGCGTCAGCTTGCCCGCCG
>JANNAY010001001.1:0-4059 GCA_031384945.1 Deltaproteobacteria bacterium | reverse complement strand
ATCCAGATCGAGGGCAAATGGAAGCAACTGAAAGGCGACATCAAGTCGACGTGGGGCAAGCTCACCGACGACGACGTCGTGCTGATCGCAGGCAAGAAAGAGAAGCTGCTCGGCGTGCTCGAAGAGCGCTACGGCATCGCCCGCGAAGAAGCTGAGAAGCAGGCCGACTCGTTTCTCGCCCGTCTCGAGCACGACAGCCACGAGGCGTCGCGCTGAGCGCGAGTCGCGATCACGCGGGCATCAGCTTGCCAAAGCGATCGAACGACAAGAGCCGATCGTCGAGCAGCAGGTGCACGACGTCGACGCGGTCTTTGGCGAAGCTCATGGTCGACACACGCCGCGCGATCTCGGCATCGTCGTGCGCGTTCCAATGGCCGTTGTTGCGCAGGTCGAGGTGCACAACGCCGCGCATGCCCGCGGGCGCGCCTTCTGCGTTCTGCGTTCCCTTCAGCTGCTCGGCCGCTTTCTTCAGCGCCGGCGCGAGGTGCTTCGAGAGCACGCGCTTGTGTTGGTACGTCGTCGACGTCGTCAGGTCGATGATGTCGCCTGTGCCTTTGGCGTGTTCTTCGACGGCGATCTTGTGGCCGGCGCTGACGAGGTCCCAGGCGTCGCCGAGCATGGTGCAGTAGCCGTCGCCGGGCGCGCCGGGCGCGCCGATGCCTTCGAGCCAGCTCTTGAGCGCGTCGGGGTTCTGCAGGTGCAACGACGTCGACAGCTCGGTGAAGCGTTGAAAGACGACGTCTTGCTGCGGCGCCCAGCGCGCGGCGATGGCGAGCGCGTGCGTGCCGATGTCGCGGTAAGCGGCGACGGGCGCGCACGACCACAAGAAGCGAAACGCCTCGGGGCCTGAGCCCGCGGTCAGCAGCGTCTTGATGGTCTTGTCGTCGACGCCGTGGTCGAGGGCCCAGGCGACGTGCCGCAGGTCGACGCCTGCGTTGTCGAGCGCGTTGATCAGCGCGGGCTCGAGCTGCTCGACGACAAAGGCGCGCGAGACGGCGGCGTCGTGGTCGATGCCGGCGGCGATGACGTTGTTGCCAGCATGCTGCGGACCCGTCTCGCCCATGAGCCACGACGCGAGCTGCGCGCCCGGCGGGTTCAACATCGTCGTCTTGTCGCCTTCGAAGAGCGTCGCCGCAGCGGTGCCGTGCACCGACACCGTCGTCGTCGTCGACTTCGACAGCGCCGGCTGCATCGCCAGCAGCGCCTGCTGCGGATCGTCGGTGATGACGACGAGGTCGAGGTCTTCGGGGCTGATGGTCTTTCGCTCAGGCGAGAGCATCTTGGTCTTGATGGCGTCGAAGATCGGCTGCCAATAGTCTTTGCCCACGAGCACGATCGGGATCTTCGGCAGGTGCCCCGTCTGAATCTGCGTCAGCACCGAGAAGACTTCGCCGAGCGTGTTGAGGCCGCCGGGCAGCGCCACGAACGCCTGCGAGCGACGCGCGATGATCTCTTTGTGGGTGATGAGCTCGTCGACCTTCTGGTGCACCTGCAGGTTCGCCAGCGCCCGATCCTGCGACGTGTGCTGCGGGTCTGAGAGCAGCACGCCTTGCACGATCACGTCTTTGTCGACGGCGGCGGCGCCTTTGCAGACGGCTTCGGCGACGACGCCGGCTGAGCCGACTCTGAGGGCGACGCCTTCTTTGGTGAGGGCTTCGGCGAGCTTGCTGGCGACGGCGAGCGTGGGGTCGTTGTCGTCGAGGCGACGGGCGCCGAGAAACGTCACCGCTGGCGGCAAGCGGTCGAGCACGTTGATGCTCTCTTCGATCTCGCGCGACAGCTTCTTCGCCCGCGCCACCGGATCGCGCTCCCACGCCTTCACCGCCCCTCTGCCGTCAGCGCTGGACGACGACGAACCGTCGAGGTGCGCGACCAATTGCTTGGGATCATCGGTGAGCACGAGCTTCTGCCACTCGCTCTCGGGGATGAGCTTGCGCCCCTTCACGGCGACGCTCTCGATCGGGTCGAGCACCGTCTTCCAGAAGTCGACGCCGACGCCAGCGATCGGTTTGCCGAAGCGTCCGTGGGCCGACAGCGCCATCACTTCGAACAGCTCGTCGAGGGTGCCGTAGCCGCCGGGAAACACGGCGACGCCTTTGCAGTTCTCGTAGAGCGCGAGCTTTCTGTACGGAAAGAGCTTCGCCTCGGCGCCAACGTCGATCGCGTCGCTCCACGATTGCTCGAAGGGCAGGCGAATTCTGAAGCCCTGCGTCTTCGTCGCGTCGGTCATTCCCGATACAGCAGGATGCAGCGCTGTCGCCGGCTCCAACGTCGTCACTGTCGTCGAATTTGTCTTCTGCTTCTGCAGCTCTTGCAGCGCTTTTTTATATCCCTCGGGGCCGGCGGTCATGATGCCGGGACCTGCGCCCGTGCGCAGCGACGCGCCGTGCTCGGCGAGCAGCGCGCCGATCTGCTGCGAGATCGCGTAGTAGGGATCGCCCTCTTTGATGCGCGCGCCGCCGAAGAAGGTCACCGCCGCTGGCAGCTTCACGAGCAGCTCGTAGACGAGCTGAATGTCGCCGAGCATCGCCTCGCGCAGCTGCGACGGCATCCACGAGCGCAGGTCGAGCTCGGCTCGCTTGCCGGGCTGCGGTTGGTGCACCGCCGACGACGGCGGCGGCAGGCTGTGGGCGTCGAAGCGCTTGCCGTCGCCCGTCTCCGCCGGCTTCGTCGACGTCGTCTTCTCCAACGTCGTCGACGTCGTCGCGGGCGTCTTCTGCACCGTCGTCGATGGCGTCGTCGAGGGCGTCTTCGAGGGCGTCGTCGTGCGCGGCGTCTGGGGCTTGTCGATCTTCACAGGGCGAGTATCGCCCACGACGTCATTTTGGCTGAGGGAAAGACCGCAGGCGCCGCTGACGATGATCCACACGACGAGGTCGACCAGCAGCAGCGGCACGGCGCCGATGATGCCGCCGATCTGCACCTGGCGGTCGTCGTCGCCAACGAGGAAGCCGACGCCGAGGTTGACGGCGACGAGCAGCAAACACACCGGGATCACCATCATCCAGAACGCCAGGCACGGCGCGGCCCGCGTTCAAGAGGGCGGCCTGTCCTGGCAGCGGCCGAAGCGCTGCCAGGCGACGACGACAGAGGGGACGGAGGCGCAGGCGGCGACGGCGAGGGCGACGACGCGTCGCGAAGTGATGAGCTTCTTCATGATGACGCAACGCAGCAGGCGCGCCCTTCATTCTGCCCGCCCGGCCGCTATGGTCCCTGGATGGTCTTCTTGCCCGCCGTCCTGTTGTTGCTCGCGAGCCCACCGGCGCAGGCGCTGCGGCCGTCGACGGGGCTGAAGCCGTTGTCGCCGGCACCGTCCGCGCAACCGACGGCGCCGACGATTCGCACCGTCGTCAACGTCGTCGCGTTCTCAGACGACGGCCAACGCGCGCTGTTGCAAGAGACGACGACGGTGGCGCAGACGACGCAGACGACGCTGCTGTTCGCCGACGTCACGGGCATCACCGAGCGCCTGCCGATCTCTGATCGCACCGCGGGCTTTCGCAAAGACCGCGTCGACGCCGACGTCTGCGAAGCCTCCGCCGACCGCGTCGCCGCCGTCGCCCGCGACTTGCGCGGCGTCAGCGTCATCATCGGACTGTGCGCGAGCACCGAGCGCAACATCGTCATCACGACGCAGCGGGTGGGCGCGCTGCCGATCTCGGCGCAGCTCGAGCCGGTGCTCAAGCGCGCCGGCTTCCCCGGCACCGTCTTCTTCGCCGGCCGCGATGGCATCTACGTCGTCGTCGGCTCCAACTTCGACGGCTCGCCGCGCATCGCTGTCGTGAACAAAGGCGAGTGACGTGTTCGTCGTCGACCTCGTCTGCCACGACGGCCACCTCTTCGAGGGCTGGTACGACTCGCGCGACGCCTTTGACGACGCGCGCGCGGCGGCGTCGTTGTCGTGCCCCGTCTGCGGCGTGCACGACGTTGAACAGCGCCCGAGCTTTCGCGGCATCGTGAGCCGTTCGTCTCCGCAGAAGACGCCGCCGAAGAAGGCAGCGACGCCGACGACGACGACGACGCCGACGACGGAGATGACGACGACCCCGCCGCCGCCCA
>JANNAY010000996.1:0-5865 GCA_031384945.1 Deltaproteobacteria bacterium | reverse complement strand
GACGGCGACGGCTGCGACCGCAACTGCACCACCTCACGCTGCGGCAACAACATCGTCGCGGGTACTGAGGTGTGCGATGACGGTGACGTCGACAGCGGCGACGGCTGCGACGAGAACTGCACGGCCACGATGTGCGGCAATGGCATCGTCTCGGCTGGTGAGACCTGCGACGACAGAAACGCGATCGACGGCGACGGCTGCGACGGCAACTGCACCTTCTCCGCCTGCGGCAACGGCGTCACCGCCGGCACCGAGCTGTGCGACGACGACAACTCCGCCGACGGCGACGGCTGCGACAGCAACTGCACCCCCACCGGCTGCGGCAACGGCATCGTCACCACCACCCCGACGGTCGAAGAGTGCGACGACGGCGCGCGCAACAGCGACACGGCCCCCAACGCCTGTCGCACGGGCTGCGTCGTCGCCTTCTGCGGCGACGCCGTCGTCGATCCCGCCAACAACGAGGCCTGCGACGACGGCAACGTCATCGACGACGACGACTGCAGCAACGGCTGCGTCTCGCGCGTCTGCGGCGACGACGTCGTCAACCTCGGCGAACAGTGCGACGATGGCGTCCTCAACAGCGACGTCAACCCCGACGCCTGCCGCACCAGCTGCTTCAACGCCTTCTGCGGCGACGACGTCAAAGACACCCGCGAGCTGTGTGACGACGGTGACGTCAACAGCGGCGACGGCTGCGACAGCAACTGCACCCCCACCGGCTGCGGCAACGGCATCGTCACCGCCGGCGAAGAATGCGACGTGGTCGACGTCGTCGAGGGCGACGGCTGCGACACCAACTGCACCGTCAGCCGCTGCGGCAACGGCATCATCGCTGGCACCGACGTCTGCGACGACGGCAACCTCGTCAGCGGCGACGGCTGCGACGCCAACTGCACCGCCACCGCCTGCCACAACGGCATCGCCACCGCCGGCGAACAATGCGACGACGGCAACGTCGCCGACGACGACGCCTGCGTGAGCAACTGCGTGTTGGCGACTTGCGGCGACGCGCTGTTGCAGGTCGGCGTCGAGCGCTGCGACAACGGCGGCGCCAACAGCGACGTCGCCGTCGACGCCTGCCGCACCAACTGCCGCCCCGCCGGCTGTGGCGACGTCGTCATCGACTCGGGCGAGACCTGCGATGACGGCAACGCCGACCCCGGCGACGCCTGCTCACCCGCCTGCGCCGTCGTCGTCCCCAGCTGCGGCGACGGCTTCGTCGACGCCGGCGAGGCCTGCGACGACGGCAACGTCACCAACGGCGACGGCTGCAGCGGCGCCTGCGTCGTCGACGTCGGCCGCCTCTGCTTCGGCGAGCCCAGCGTGTGCTGCGCGACCGCGTCGGTGCGCACGGTGCCCGGACAGAACACGACCATCGCCGCCGCGCTCAGCGCCGTGCCCAACGGCGGCTGCATCTTCGTCTCCGCCGGCACCTACGACTCTGGGGCGGCGACGTTGGTGACGCTGAACAAAGACGTGAAGTTGATCGGCGCTGGCGCCAACGTGACGACGCTGCGCTCGTCGAGCGTCACGCGCACGGTGCAGATCGTCGGCAACAACGACGACATCACGATCCAGGGCTTCACCATCACGGCGACGCTAGGCGACGCGCTCGCCATCGACGGCCGCAACTCGACCTTCGACATCCGGCGCAACGTCATCGGACCGGCGGCGCGCCTCGGCGTCACCTCGACCGACTCGAACCATGTGTTGCTGTTGCGGCAGAACCTCGTGCGCGGCTGCGCCAGCGGCGGGTTGCAGATCGGCGGCTCGGGCGCCTGGACGATCGAGAACAACATCGTCGTTGAGAGCGGCGGCGGCGGCATCACCCTCGTCCACGGCGGCACCTTCCGCCACAACACCGTGGCCGAAAACGCCGGCACCGGCGTCGTCTGCGGCGCGGCCGTCAGCGTCTTCGGCTCCATCGTCTTCGGCAACGCGGGCGCGCCCTTCTCCGGCGCGTGCAATGCCGCTTCATCCGACTTCGAAGGCGGCACCGGCACCAACATCTCCGCCAACCCTGCCTTTGACGGCAACTTCCACCTCACGGCGGCCTCGCCCTGCCTCAACGTCATCGCCGGCTCGTCGACCCCCACCGATTTCGATCAGGATCCGCGGCCCCAGGGGTTGTTCGACATCGGCGCTGACGAACGCCGCTAGACTGCCCCCGATCCCGTTGTCGGAGCCTGCGCGTGTCCAAGGCTGAGATCCCCAGTGACGTCGACTTCTCGGGCCCCATCAAGGTCGCCGAAAAACCGCAGAGCGATCTGCCCGCGGCCTTTGGCAAGTTCACGCTGACCAAACGCCTCGGCCGCGGCGGCATGGCCGAGGCGTTCCTCGCCCAGACCCACGCGCCCTCGGGGTTTCAGAAGACGCTGGTGATCAAGCGGATGCTGCCGCGCATCGCCGACGACGAAGACTTCGTGCGGATGTTCCAGCGCGAGGCCCGGCTGGCCGCGCTGCTGACGCACACCAACGTCGTCCAGATCTACGAGCTCGGCGAGATCGACGGCATTCAGTTCATCGGCATGGAGTACATCGACGGCGCCGGGTTGAACCACCTCGTCACCGGCGCCTGGCGCAACGCGCTGACCATCCCGCTCGAGATCATCTGCTGCGCCATCGCCGACGCAGCGCTCGGCCTCGCCGCCGCCCACGACCTCTGCGACGAGAACGGCCGCAACCTCGGCATCGTCCACCGAGACATCAGCCCCGACAACCTGATGATCAACCGCGAGGGCGTCACCAAGATCCTCGACTTCGGCGTGGCCCGCTCCGCCGACGGTGAGAAGACCGCCGCCGGTTTGCTCAAGGGCAAGCTGGCGTTCCTCGCGCCAGAGCAGGTGCTCGGCAAGGCCATCGACGGCCGCACCGACCTCTACGCCCTCGGCGTCACCTTCTACAGCCTCGTCACGGGCAAGCGACCCTTCGCCGGCAAGAGCGAAATCGAGACCCTCGAGCGCATCGTCGCCGGCGGCGCGCGCCCGCCGTGGGAGCTCAACCCGACGCTGCCCAAACGCGTGAACGACCTGATCATGCGCCTGCTGGCCAAAGATCCGCAGAACCGGCCGCAGCACGCCGGTGAGGTGCACGACGAGCTCGCCGATGCGCTCACCTCGCGACGCTCGATCGTCGTGCCCTTCGTGCGCGAGTTCCTCGCCGGCCGCCTCCCCACCGGCGACGACGTCCCCGGCGGCGTCTTCTGCCGCGCGACGGCGGTCGGCACCGCGCTGCGGGCCTGGCCGAAGGTCGAGGGCGCCGAAGACTCGACCGAAAACGCCATCCCGACCCGCATCATGAACGTGCCGGTCGGCGAGCCCGAGACCGCGCTGACGGCGCAGGACCTCGAGTCCTCCGGCGACGGCGACATCGTCGGGCCCCTGACCATGGACATCAGCCAGGTCGAGGAGCTCTTCCCGACCGAAGGCGCGCCAGCGGACCCGCACACCGGCGTGGCGACCGTTCCGTCGCGTCCGGCGGCGCTGTTGGACGCAGCGGTCACCGTGCCGCAGCGTCCCGCGGCCGCCTTTGAGCCGCTCGACACCCTCGCCTCGCTGCCGTCACCGTCGCCGTCGCCGGCCTCGTCGCCGGCCTTGTCGCCGGCCTCGGAAGAGGGCCTCGTGCTGCCCAGCTTCCAGGGCGCCGCCGTCAGCTCCGCCGCCGTCGCCGCGCCCGACCTCGAGCTGCCGCCGCTGGCCGCACCGCGCAGCAAGGCTCTCCCGCTGCTCGCCGCTGCCGCCGCCGCCGTGGGCGCCGTCTTCCTCATCGTCCACTTCGCCAACGGCAGCGAGCAGACCCCGGTGCCGCCGGCGATCGCGCTGTCGCCGACGGTGGATCCGGTCGCGCCGCCGACGGTGGTGACGCCGCCGACGCCGACGCCGCCCGAGCCGACGCCGCCCGAGCCGACGCCGCCGGAGCCGGCCAAGCCGATCGAGACGACGGTGAAGCAGACGACGCTGCCGAAGGAGACGAAGACGGAGACGAAGACGGAGACGAAGGCCGAGGCCAAGAGCGTCCGCGTCGTCGAGGTGCAGGCGCGTGCGCCGGCAGGCATCCAGTGGCAGGTCGGCGGCAAGAGCGTCGGCACGGGCACCGCGACGCTGAAGCTGGCCGCCGCGGCGGACTCGGTGGTGGCGCTCGATCGCCAACGCGGCGGACGCTCCGTCGTCCCCGTCGTCGGCGGCGTCGCCGACTACGGCGCCCTCGCGCGCGGCAAGCTGCACCCCCGCGCCAACCCCTACGCCGAGGTCTTCCTCGGCACGCAGTCGCTGGGCACAACGCCGTTTGCTCCCGTCGAGCTGCCGGTGGGCACGTGGTCGCTGCGCTTCGTGCACGACGGCAAGACCGAAGAGCGCAGCGTCACGGTCACCGCGGGAGCGGTGGCCAAGGTCAGCGTCTCGTTCGAGTAGCTATTCGAGAACGACCAGCGCGACGCCGCCAGCAGTGACGGCGACGCCGAGGGGCAGCAGCACGCCCGCGGCGACGGCTGCGCCGTTGGCGGTGTCGAGCGCGCTCTTGGCGTCAGATTGGAACTGCGTCGGGTCGTTCGCCGTCGCCAGCGCGCCAGCGGACAGCGCAGCCATGACGCCGCCGACGACGATGAGGGCGCCGCCGGCCGCCGAGACGCCGATGCCGAGGACGGGAGCGTCGGAGGATGCCGCTGGCGCCGTCGGTGTCGTCAGCGTCGTCGTCGGCGCCGCCTTCTTCGCCGCGACGACCTCGACGCGCTGGGCCTCGATCTGGGCGACGATGGCCGGGGGCAGGGCGGGCGGCAGGACGACGGCAGGGTCGGCTTCGAGGGCCTGCTGGAACGAGCGCTGCGCGGCGTCGCTGTTGCCGAGGCCGGCGTGGCTGAGCCCGATCCACAGCAGCACCAGCGCGCGGTCGGCGTCGGTCAGGTCGGGGCGCGTCGACGTCGCCTGGAACTGCACCATCGCCAGCTCGTACTCGGTCTCTTTGTAGAAACGGACGCCGTCGTCGAAGGCAGGTGTGCCCTGCACAACGGCGGCGAGGGCGAAAAAGACGGAGAGAAACACGCGCCACGCTACCACGGCGCTCGTTCAACGCTTCATGTCACTCGAGGCCGACGAGCTTCTCCATGCTCTTGGCGGCGTGCTCGGCGAGGCCGGGGGCTCTCTTGCCGGCGTCTTTGAGGTCGGTGATGGATTCGTCGATGCCTTTGACGACGTCGGCGAGCTTGAGAGCGTTCGGTCCGATGAAGGTCTTGGCGGCGCCGCTCGAGAGCTTCTGGCCGCTGCCGATGAGGTCGCTCGACTTGCCGGGCACCTTGGTGAGCAGGTCGGTGACGGTCTCGAGGCGGGCCTTCTTGCGGTCGAACTCTTTTTGGCCCTTGTCGCCGAGAGACTTGCGGCCGCCCTCTTTCTTCACCTTGGCGATGTAGGCGTCGGTCTCTTTCAAGATGACGTCGCCCAGCACCACGGTGCCTTTGATCTCAGCGGTCTCTTGAAAGAACGCGTCGTAGCTCTTGAGCTGGGTGACGAGGTGATCGACGTGGGTCGCGCCCTTCTTGCCGAAGGGGTGCGGCATCGCCGTCCTTCGCGGCGACCCCGCAAAAGACAACGTTGACGTGTTCTTCAAAGTACCCGCCAAGTCGACGATTCCGCTTCATCTGCACACATCGCCAGAGCGCATGGTGCTGGTCGCGGGTGAGCTTCATGTCACCTATGACGGTCAAGAGAAGGCGGTTCTCAAGGTGGGTACGTATGCGTACGGCCCGGCCAAACTGCCCCACAAGGGCTACTGCGCCAGCGACGTCCCCTGTGTCCTCTTCATTGCATTCGAGTCGCCTTTGGATGCGGGTGCGGCTGCGGGCTTTTCCGCTGCCTTTGCCGCAGGTGCCGC
>JANNAY010000986.1:0-2779 GCA_031384945.1 Deltaproteobacteria bacterium | reverse complement strand
CCGAATTCGCCGCCGTCGAAGCCGCCTCCGTCGACGACGTCGCGGCGCTGGCGCGGTCGCTCGATCCGGTGGGGTGGGCGCGCGAGGCCGAGCTGCGCGAAGAGTGCGCCATCGCCGCGCTCTCGGCGCCGTCGTGGACCGCTCGATGAGGGCAGCGTGAGAAGCGCCAACGCCTGGCCGGGCGTCGCCATCGTCGAGGGACCAGCGTTGCCCGGCGAGTCCGAGGTCGCGTCGCCGGGGCGCGTCTTCGCCATCGAGCACGACGGCATCGCGCTGACGCCCAACGGCGTGGCGCCGTTCTTTCAGCCGCTGCCGTCGTTCGAGCGACAGGGCGTCGAGACGTGGCGCGGCGAAGAGGTCGTGTCGATCGCCGGCGACCGCTGGCGACGACAAGCGCGCGATGGACCGGTCACCGTCCACGACGACGACGACGTCATCGCTGTGGGTCCGTGGAAGCTCGCCCTGCGCGCCGACGTCGGCGCCACCATCGTCTTGCGCCGGTGGAAGTCGCGGGTCTTGTGTCGTCCGCTGGGGCACCTCGGCGGTTATGGCGCGCTGTGGCTGCTCGCCACCGAGCCGGCATGGTGGATCACGCTCGACGCCACTGGCTTTCGTCGTCGTTTGCGCCGCGTCGGCGTCTCTTACAAAGCCCTCGGCGGCCGCGTCGATCCTGGCGTCGCCCGCTTCATCGCCGCCGGGCTCGCCGGCATCGAGCGCGACGAAGGCGTCACCTTCGACGGCGTCGTCGACGGCGAGACCGGCCTCTGGCGCGACCGCACGAAGGGCGTTGGTGTTCGCTTCAGCGAGCTCACCAAAGAAGGACCCTCCGCCGCCCTCGACGGCGCCGTGGCCAGCGTCGACGACGTCGCCGCCTTTGTCAGAAGCGTCGACCCCGTCGGCTGGGAGCGCGAGCAGATGTTGCGTGAAGAGTGCGCCATCGCGGTGTCGATGCTGAAGCCCGAGCCCTGAAGGCCCCCCTGCCCATCGTGACGACGTCGAGCGCTCGCACTCGATGATGCGTCGTCAATCGCAACTTCCCGCGACCGACGCCGTTGTTCTTCGTTACTTCCAGGCGAAGGGAGAGTCGTCGTCACCACCAGGGGAAGAGGACCGGGGCTGCTCGACGACGAACCAGCTCCTGCGCAAGAAATTTGGGTGACCCCCGATTTTCGGGGGCAGGGGGCTCTCGGGCCGTCGTCGACGTCGCGGGCGCCTTCAGGGTCGCAAACGAAAGCCCCGCCGTGGGGCGGGGCTTCACGTCGAGACCGTGCTCCTGCGAGCCGAAGCTCAGGGCGCGATGTCCCAGCTCTCGAGGGTCTTCTTGAGGTCGGCCATGAAGCTGTCGGCGGTGGCGCCGTCGATCAGGCGGTGGTCGAAGCCGAGCGAGATGATGCCCATCGGACGGATCGCGATGGTGTCCATGCCGTCGAGCTCGATGACTTTGACTTCTTTTTGGATGCGGCCGACGCCGAGGATGGCGAGGTTCGGCTGGTTGATCACCGGCGTGCCGATGATCGCGCCGTAGTTGCCGGGGTTCGTGATCGTGAAGCTCGAGCCCGAGAGCTCGTCGGGCTTGATCTTCTTCGTGCGCACGCGGTTCGCGAGGTCAGACACTGCGTGGGCGATGCCGCGCAGGTTCATCTGGTCGGCGTTTTTAATGACGGGAACCATCAGGCCGGGCTCAGGCGTATCAATCGCCACAGCCATGCCGAGGTGCACGTCTTTCTTAAAGATCAAATCAGTGCCGTTGATCGAGGCATTGATGTATTCGTGGCGCTTGAGCACCGAGGCCACCGCAGCGGTGAGGAAGATGGTGTAGCTGAGCTTCACGCCCTCTTCAGCTTCGAACTTGTTCTTGTGCTGTCTGCGCACGCGGTCGATGGCGGAATAGTCAACATCAAAGAACGTGTGCACGTGGGCACTGGTGTGCTTTGAGTTGACCATGTTGGCCATGATCGATTTGCGCATCGGCGAGGCGGGCTTCGTGACCACGCGGTCGCTGCCCGAGAACACCGACGTCCGCGCCTGCGCTGGCGCCGGCGTCGACGGTTTCGCCTGCGTCTGCTGCTGCTGCTGCTGCGGCTGCGACGACGACTGAGCGCCTGCGCCGTTCTGCGGCA
This sequence comes from Deltaproteobacteria bacterium, assembly GCA_031384945.1. Taxonomy (GTDB): domain Bacteria; phylum Myxococcota; class UBA727; order UBA727; family VGSZ01; genus VGSZ01. The sequence goes on along the minus strand of JANNAY010000986.1, from coordinate 659 downwards.
GGTTGAGTCCCTTGCCGGCCTTCTTCTGGCCGACGTAGTCGATGAGGTCTTTCTTGGTGACGCGGCCGTTGTTGCCCGTGCCCGGCAGGGCGTTGAGCTCGGCGTCGCTGATGGCGTTGTCGCTGGCGATCTTGCGCACCAGCGGCGAGACGAAGCGGCCGTCTGACGACGACGGCGTCACGCGCGGCGGCGGCTCGGAGAACGATCCCGTCGAGGCCGGCGGCGCGGCGGCCGTCTTCGGCGGCGAGGCGGGTGCGGCTGCAGCAGCGGCGGGTCCGACGGATCCGGCGACGACGGCGGCTCCAGCGGCGCCGACGTAGCCGAGGACCGTGCCGACGGCGACGGTGGTGCCTTCAGCGACGGCGATGTTGACGAGGGTGCCGGCGGTGGGCGACGGGATCTCGGCTTCGACCTTGTCCGTCGAGATGACGAGGATGTTCTCGTCTTTTTTGACGGCGTCACCGGGCTTCTTGAGCCATTTGACGATGGTGCCTTCGGCGATCGATTCACCGAGCTGCGGCATCACGACCTTGACGGCGTTGCCGACGTCGCCGCCCGCGGCAGGTGCCGCAGCAGCAGGAGCAGCGGGAGCAGGCGGCGGCGGCGCGGCCTTTGGCGTCGTCGGCGCTGCGGCCGGCGGCGCGGGCGGTGCGCCGTTC
>JANNAY010000943.1:0-1863 GCA_031384945.1 Deltaproteobacteria bacterium | reverse complement strand
CCGGCGGCGGCGCGCGAGACCAACGCGTCGCCGTCGCGCAACCCCAACAAGCGCGTCGCGGCGGCGTCGGCGAAAGCGACGCGGCCGGCGGCGTCGACGGAGAAGGCGAAGTCGCGGGCGTGTCGTTCGCGAAGTGCGCTCAAAGAATCTTCGGTCATGCGAACCGTGTAGGGGTCCGAGGGCCGCGCGCTCGTGACCGAGATCGCTGTGGCGGATTTGCTGTCGCCGCAAAGGCGCCACACCGGCGCTGTCGTCGACAAAACGGGTGGCGCGGCACACGCGCTGTCGTCACAACTCGGCCGATGCAGAGCGATGTCACAGCGTGGCGCACGCGCTACCTCGAGGCCCAGCTGGCCGGACAGCGGCGCGCCGCCCTCGCCGCCGTCGACGACGCCCTCGCGGCCGGCCTCACCGTTCGCCAGCTGCAGCTCGACGTCGTGCAAGAGGCGCAGCGGGAAATCGGCGCGCTGTGGGAGCAGAACCGCATCTCAGTGGCGCAAGAGCACGTCGCCACGGCGATCTCACAGCTCGCGCTGGCGCGCCTGTTCGATCGGGGCGTGCGGTCGCCCCTGCCCGACCGCGTCGTCGTCGTCGCCTGTGTCGTCGGCGAGCTGCATGATCTGCCCGCCCGCATCGCTGCCGACGTGCTCGACCTCGCGGGCTTCGACGTGCGCTTCGCCGGCGCCGACGTGCCCACCGACCACCTTGTGCAGCTGCTCGCCGACGCCGCGCCGCACGCGCTGTGTTTGTCGGTGACGATGTCGCACCACCTCGACAACCTGCGCGCCGCCGTCGCGGCTGTGCGGGCGCGCTTTCCACATCTGCCAATCTTGGTGGGTGGGCACGCCTGCAGCTCACCCCGCGTCGTCGAGAGCGTCGGCGCCGACGGCAGCGCCGCTGACGCCGCCGGGCTCGTCGACGTCGTCACCCGCCTGACCACGTGATCTTTTTTTGGAGTCGCTGTGGACAACGTGATGACGCGCTTGAAGCAGGACACCGCGGCCGAGCACGAGGCCATCGAAGCGGCGGTGCCGCTGCTGCGCGACGACCTCGACGACGCTGGCTACGTCGCCCACCTGCAGCGCATGTTGGGCTTTCTCTTGCCGGTTGAAGATGCGGTGGTGGCGCGCTTGCCGTGGTTCTCGGCGCGGCGCCGCGCGCCGGCGATCGTGCGCGATCTTGTCGCCCTGGGCGGGGCCGCCGACGTCGCCCTCTTCGACGACGCCTTGTTTGACGACGACGACGGCGCGTGGGGCTGCGCCTACGTGCTCGAAGGATCGCGCCTCGGCGGACAGCTGATCGCGCGCAAGCTGGCCCCGAAATTTCCCCTCGCGTTGGCGTGGCTCGGCGGCGACTCAGACCGGCTTGGGCAACGGTGGAAGCTGTTTCAACAAGACGCCGAGGCCGCCGTCAAAGACGTCGACGTCGCCGTCAGCGCCGCCAAAGCGACCTTCAACGCGCTCGGTGGGTGGCTGCGTGAAACAGCACCGACAGCGTCTTCGCGTCGGTGAGCTCGCCCGCGGCGAGCATCGCGTCGATCTCGCTCCACCCGAACGCGCGCACCTCGGTGATGACCTCGTCTTCGTCGCGCTGCACCGGCGCCGGGGTGCAGTGCGTGGCGACGTAGAGGTGGATCTTTTCGTCGGTGAAGCCCGGCGCGGTGAAGACGAAGCCTTTGTGCTCGAGGTGGCCGGCGGAGAGTCCTGCCTCTTCGACGACCTCGCGCCGGGCGCATTGCTCGGGGGTCTCGCCTGCGTTGAGCGTGCCGGCCGGCGCCTCCCACAACCACCCGTCGGCGCAGTGGCGAAACTGGCGGATCAACGTGACCTTGCCGTCGTGGTCGATGGGCAAAACACAGGCGGC
>JANNAY010000941.1:0-1772 GCA_031384945.1 Deltaproteobacteria bacterium | reverse complement strand
CTTCAACGCCGTCAGCGCGTCGTGGATCGCCAGCCCGTTCTCGGACTTCGGTTTGCCCTGCCCTGAGATCGGGTTGTTCTCGGAGAGAGACGGCGGCTCATCGGACGTGAGACCCAACAAGTCAGCAGCGCTGTCGTCGTCGCGGTCGCGGTAGCCGTCGCGCGGTCGCGCCTGCAGCTCTGACGTCTCTTCCAACGACGGATCCGGCGGCGGCTGCTTCTTCGCCGCCGGCTTCTTCGCCGGCGCGCTCGCTTGCAGCGCGGGCGCCGAATCGGACGACGCCGCAGGCACCGGCGCGCGGCCGGTCGCGATCATGCGGTTCTCGACGGTGGGCGCCTCTTCGTCGCCGGGCAACGGGAAGTGCGACTTCTCGAGCGGACCGTCGTCGTCGGGCAGCGGCGGCGGGATGAGCTTGTCGTCGCCCTCGTCGCTGTAGAGGGATTCAAGCAGCTCGTCGGCCCGCGGCGGGCGCTCGCCCGACGACACGAGGCCGGGGCGGTTCTGGCGGTCGGTGGTCTTCTGCGGCTTGACCGGACGGCCGCCGGGGTTGGTGTCGATGTCGTCGGGGGCGCTGGTGGCGTTGGCGCCGCGCAGCGTCGGGTCATCGACGGTGTCGTCGGGGTTGCTGCCGAGGTTCATCAACCGGCGGGCAGCGAGGTCGACGTCGTCGCTGTCGAGGGGCGAAGGTTTGCCGTCGGCGCGGTGCTCGTCACGCACCACGCGCGACTTGTCAGCCTCGAGGATCTTGCTCTCGAGCAGCAGCACCTGGGACTGCCCGATCTCCATCAAGCTGGGGTCGTCTTCGGGCATGGAGACGAGGCCGCCGGGGATCGACTGCGACGGGTTCGTCTCGTTCGGTGGCGGCGGCGGCTTCGACGACGAAGACGGCTTCGCGGGCGCCGGGCTTGCCGGAGGTCGCGAGTTGGCAGCGCCGCCGGCGTTGGCGACGGGCGGCGGCGCCGTCGGCGGCTTGCCCAGCGTCGGCTTGGCGTCAGCGGGAACCGGGATCGGCAGCGGCTGACCACCGAGCGCGTTGAGGGCGCCTTCGATGTCTTTGGCCATCTCGCCGGCGCGGGCGAAGCGTCCGTCGGGGTGCTCGGCCAGGGCGCGGCGGATCAGTCCGTCGAGGCGCGTGGGCAGCTGCTCGAGGGCGGCGGTGAAGGCGCGGCTGAAGTGGCCCTCGTAGACGAGCCCGGTCAGCATCTCGGCGAGGATGACGCCGAGGCTGTAGACGTCGACGCGGCCGTCGATGGACTGGGCTTCGACCCGCAGCTCGGGGGCGATGTAGGGAAAGCCCTTGGACCGCGACTTCGCGATGCCGAGGAACGGCTTGAGCGGCAGGCCCTTCACCAACGAGAAGTCGGTGATCTTGAGCAGGTCGGGCAAGACGACGACGTTTTCGGGCTTGAGGTCGCCGTGCCACGTCTGCTTGTGGGCGTAGTCGAGCGCGGCGCCCAGCTGCTGAAAGATCGGGATGAGCTCTTCGGGCGAAAACGCCTGCGCCTTGTCGTGCCGCAGCCGGATGATCTTTCGCAGCGTGAGCCCCTCGAGGAGCTTCATCGTGAAGAAGCGGCGGTTCGGCGTGACGTGCTGGCCCTCGTCGTAGATGCGCACGATGTTGGCGTGCTGCAGCTTGCGGGCGGCCTTGATGGCCTTGCTGAACTGCTTCTGCTCGTCGTCGGTCTGCAGCAGGTTGGGCGAGATGCCTTTGAGGGCGACGTCGACGTCAACTTCGGTGTCGCGGGCGCGGTAGACGGCGCCGACGCCGCCCT
>JANNAY010000940.1:0-2731 GCA_031384945.1 Deltaproteobacteria bacterium | reverse complement strand
CCGGCGGCGGCGCGGGCATGCCGCCGAGCGGACGCCCCAGCAGCCCGGCGAGGCTGTCGCTGACGCGCGACTCGTCGAGCTTCTTCGCGGCGATCGCGCCACCGCGCACGTCGGCGTCGACGCGGCGCAAGCGCGGCGCGCGGTCGTCGTTGTCGCCAGCAGCAGCGACGGCGGCGGCGGCGCTGTCTTCGCTGCCCGAGAGCAGCTTTGTGAAGAGCGCGGTGCGTCCTTCGAACCAGCGAAAGCCGAGGCGCAGCTCGCCGCTGGTGGCGGCGCCGGGCTCGGCGGCGCGCGAGAGGCGGCCTTCGAGCGCGAGCTCTTTGCCGATGGGCAGGTGATCGAAGACCAAGAGGCGCAAGCGCGCAGCGTCAGTGCCCGCCTGCGTCGTGGTCGACGCCGACGACGACGACGTCGCGTTGCCGAGTCCGGCGACCCCTTCGAGGTCGACGCGGCGGCCCACCTTCCACCGCCAGCCGGCGGCGAAGCGCGGATCGTTGCTGTCGGTGTCGTCGGCGATCAGGTTCAGCTCGAGCTGTCCGCCGAAGCGCTCTTCGATGCGATCGGCGAGCTGCTGCGTCACCACCGACGACGCTTGTCCGGCGACGAGGCCCATGGTGCCGCGTCCCTGGCTGCCGTTGGCGCCGAAGTCGCGCAGCGGTTTGCCGAACAACACGACGCTCAACAGATCGGCCCGCGTGTACGGATGCCCGCCGCCCGTCGCCGTGAGGTCGAGGTTCATGCTGTCGATGGGTCCGTCGAGCAGCAGGTCGATGGGCAAGGTCGTGTCGTTGCCGGCGGCGCCCGGCGGCACGTCGGCGTGGGCGGTGAGAAACAGCGTCGGTGATGACGATGTGCCCGGCGCGCCGGTGGGCAGCTCGGCCTGCAGATCGGTGATCTCGAAGCGCGCTTTGGGAAAGTTGATCTCGCCCTCTTCGACGCCGAACGCGCCGGCGACGCGGGGTGCTGTCACGGTGTCTTTGATGCTGACGTCGCCGCGCAGCAGCGCATCGAGCGAGAACGCCGGCAGCTCGGCGCGGGCGCGAAAGTCGCGCACGGTGACGTCGACGTCGAGCCGCAGACCGTCGAGCCCGATGGGCCGCAGCGCTTGATCGAGCGGCGCGCTGCTGCCGGGTTCGTCGGCGACGATGACGAAGTCTTGCAGCGCGAATTCTTTTCTGAAGTCGCCGTCGGCCACCGTCACCGCACCGCTCAACAACGGCGACGGCGAAGCGCCCCGCAACGTGATGTCGAAGCCGACGTCGACGCCGACGTCGCCCTGGCGCACGTAGAGCCCGTCGCCGCTGGCCCGCAGGTCCCAGCGGCCCACCAACGGCTGCGGCCCTCGCGCGGCGCCCGCGGCTGGCCCGTCGACGGGCGCGGGCGCGAGCGGCGCGAGGTGCACGTCGACGCTGCCGGCGGCGCTGGCCTCGCCGCCGCCGACCTCGACCTTGAGGTCGTCGAGGGCGACGCGCATGTTGCCTGCCCCCTCGGCGGGGGCGAAGCGCACGGCGCCGCCCAGAAACGTGATGCGCTGCCCCGACGCCCGCGGCGTCAGCGACGACTCGGGCTTTGGCACGGCGCTGCCCGTGATCAACAGGCCCGTCTTCGGGCTGCCTTTGACGTCGAGGTCGACCTTCGCGGTGCCCGTCGCGTTGGCGATCGCCGATGACATCGCTTTCGCGAGCACCAGCGGAAACGCGCCGTCGAGGTGGGCGTCGACGTCGTCGGCGGAGGCGATGGCGCGGGCCGTCAGCTTCACCTTCTTGTCGCTGCTGACGATGCTCAACCCGGGTTGTCCTTCTTCGGCCGGGATTCTCGCGACGCCCTCTTTGAAGCTGATGTCGATCGGTGCCGCCAGCGACAGCGCCGGCGCCCCTTCTTTGTGCAGCCTGAGGGCTTGCAGGTGGGCGATGACGTCGACGGCGGCGTCTTTGCTTTTCGCTTTGACGATGCGCGCGGTGACTTTTGTCTTCGCGCCCAGGGCGGTGTCGGCCTCGCGCAGCGCCGGCACCAGCTCTTCGATCTGCGGCAGGTCGACGAACGCGTCGACGTCGACGGCGATGTCTTGTGCGGCGAGGTCGACCTTTCCCTTGGCGTCGACGGCCAGCCCGTCGCCGAACGCGCGCACCTTTGCCAGCAGCGCGCCCGCCAGCAGCGACGCGTCGACGTTGAGCGGTCCGAGCACGGTGCCGGGACGTCCGACGCCGCCGACTGTCTTCAGCTCTGGTGAGGTCAGCTTCACGGTGACGTCGGGGGCCTTCCACTTTCCTTTGGCGACGACGTCACCGCTGAGGTCGCCGCTGATGCGCTCCACGCTCGCTGGAGCCAGCGCGAGCCACGGCAAGAGCGCGACGTTCGCCAGCGTGGCGTGGGCGTCGATGAGCTCTTTGTCGAGGTCGACTGTGCCTTCGAGATCGATCCTCGCCTGCCGCTTGTCCTTCTGCGCGTTGTCCTTCTGCGCGTTGTCCTTCTGCGTCTTGTCCTTCTGCGTCTTGTCCTTCTGCGCGTTGTCCTTCTGCGTCTTGTCCTTCGCCTTCTCCTTCTCGTGGTCCTTGTCGTTCTCGTTCGCCTTCGGGTCCTCCCGCGGCGCGCTCTGCGCCTGAGCCTGCGCAGCGGTGGCGTTGGCGACCTTCTGCTTGTCTTTCTCGAGGTCGCGCGGACCGTCGGTGGTGCGCTGCGCCTGGGCCGACGCCTGCGTGACAGCCTTGGCGAGACCTTCGCTGTCGACGGC
>JANNAY010000920.1:0-1736 GCA_031384945.1 Deltaproteobacteria bacterium | reverse complement strand
TCGGCGGCGGCGGCGATGGCAGCGCGGATGGCGAGGCGGCGGTTGGCGACGCGGGCCCACGTTCCTGGCGTGAGCGCGCGGGCCTCGACGAGGATCTTTTTGTCAGCGACGCCGGCGGCGATGGCGTCGAGGATGGCGCCGCTGTCTTCGCTTCTGGGGTTGTCGTCGGTGGCGATGACGGCGTCGGCGACGTCGGCGGCGATGCGTCCCATCACCGGCCGCTTCAACGGATCACGATCGCCGCCGCAGCCGAAGACGACGAAGAGCTTGCCCGGTGTGAACGAGCGGGCCGTGAGCAGCGCGCGCTCGAGGGCGTCGGGCGTGTGGGCATAGTCGACGACGACGATGGGGCCGTTGTCGTCGGCGCCGTCGACGCTGGCGCGGGCCACGCGCTGCATGCGTCCGGGCGGCGGTGTGCCGGTGGCGAGCCCGACCTTGACGTCGTCGAGCGACAAGCCGAGGCCGAGGGCGAGGCCGGCGGCCACCAGGGCGTTCTCGAGGTTGAAGGCGCCCAACAGCGCCGGCGCCACGACGTCGATCTCGTGGTTGTCGAAGCGGAGGATGAAGCCCAGCCCCCCCGTCGTCGCCTTGACGTTCTTCGCCTGCAGGCGCGCGTTCGCCGTCGTGCCCCAGGTGATCGCGTCGCTTCGCAGCTTGCGCAAGCGAGCGTGGTGACCGTGCTCGTCGTCAGAGATGGGCAGCACCGCCGGCGCCGTCTTCGGCAACAGCTCGCTGAAGAAGCGGGCCTTGGCGGTGAAGTAGCGCTCGAGGTCGCCGTGAAAGTCGAGGTGGTCGTGGGTGAGGTTGGTGAAGCCGCCAGCGGCAAAGGTGAGGCCGTCGACGCGGGCCGTGGCCAGCGCGATCGAGGTGACCTCCATCGCCACGACGTCGAAGCCTTCGTCTTTCACGGCGCGCAGCTGCGTCGACAGCGTCTCGGCCTCGGGCGTGGTGAAGCCCGTCGCCCTGGGACTCTCAGGCGCGCCGATGCCGACGGTGCCAAAGACGGCGCCGCGTCGCTTCGCCGCTTTCGCCATCGACGCCAGCAAGAACGTCGTCGTCGTCTTGCCGTTGGTGCCGGTGACACCCGCCAGCGCCAGCTGCGACGACGGCGATCCGACGACGCGTTCGGCCAAGACGGCGCCGACTCTGCGGGCGTCGTCGACGACGTAGACGCCGCCGCCCAAAGAAGCGGCGTCTTCGTCGGCGACGATGGCAGCGGCACCGGCTGCGCGGGCGGCCGAGATGAAGTCTTTGCCGTGCAACGACGACGGCGTGGCGCCCTTGGCGGCGATGAAGACCGTGCGCGGCTTGACCTTGCGCGAGTCAAACGTCACGGCGTCGACGTCGACGTCGCCGTGGGGCGCGACCTGCGCGTAGCCAGAGAGCAGCGCAGAGAGCTTCACCGCGACGCTCCATTCACGTTCTTCGGTTCGTCGGCGAGGGCGAGGGTGACGCTGATGACGCCGGCGTCGACGTCGTTGTCTTGTTTGACGACGAGGCCGTTGCCGGCAAAGGCGACTTCGAAGCCAGCGTCGGCGGCCTTTTGCATCGCCTTGCGCGCCGACAAACCGCGCAGGTCGGGGGCGGTGCCTGCGGCAGCGCCTTTGTCTTCTTCGCCGACGTCGACGACGGGTACGACTTCTTTGACCTTCTGCTTCTTTGTTTTCTCAATCGACGCAGCGAGGGTGGCGAGGCCGACGCCGCCCGAGGGCAAGAGCGCGCGCTCGACGATGGCG
>JANNAY010000913.1:0-3212 GCA_031384945.1 Deltaproteobacteria bacterium | reverse complement strand
CGACGGCGTTGCCCGCGACGCAGAGGCTGCGCAAGCCGCGGCCTCTGCAGGCTTCGACGACGGCGACGGGGTCGGCGCAGCCGCCGATGTCGATGTCGACGACGCCTTCGTGGGCGCCGCTGCGCAGCCAGGCGACGAGGTCGTCGTCGTCAGCCGCGTGTTCTTCGCCGCCCGTGCACAGCCCGAGCGCGCGCAGCTGAGGGAACTTCGACCTCGCGAGCGGGCCGACGATCCGCGCGCCGAGGTCTTTGACGACGACGGTGAGGGCCCGCAGCGCCGCGTGCTGCGCCGGTTTCTGCATGTGAAAGGCGCCGAGCACGTAGAGCAGCTCGAGGTTCGGCAGCGCGGTGAAGACGTCGTCGAGGGCGCCCCAGCGCACGCCGTACTCGTCGTCGAGCTGCCGCGTCGGCGTCTGCCAATGCGTGTCGAGGATCAACGCCCGGACCGACGGACGCGGCTTGGCACACAGCCACGCGAGCGCACGGGCGGGTGGGCCGTCGTCGTCGCCGCTGTCGACGACGAATTGGACGGTGTCGTGGGCGGCGACGCGTTCGTCGAGGGCGACCGCCCAACTGGCGTCGCGATCGGCGTCGTCGACGGCGGCGGCGACGCGGCCTGCGTCGAGGGCGAGCCAGCCGGGGTCTTTGCTGGCGCCGGCGGCGACGACGTCGGCGAGCACGTCGACGGGGACAAGGGCCGCTGCCGCCTGCTCCGCCTGCCACTTCGCGTTCCACGCCGCGCGGCGGCGCGTCTCGTCGCTCTCTTCGGCGGTGACCTTGAAGTCGCGGGCGATGCGCTCGTCCATGAGCTTCTGCGCGATCAGCATCGCGGCGTCGTGCGTCTTGAAGGTCTTTTCGTCGCGCTTCGGTTCTTTGCCGCGCTGCTTGCTGACGACGACGAGAACGCGGTCGCCGCTCAGCGAGATCTCGAGGCTGCTGCCGATGCCGCGGTGCTCGAGCAGCCAGCGCTGCGGCAGCTGCGTGTCACTCACAGACCACCGCGTCGTCGAATTCGACGTCGACGGCTTCTTCGTCGCTGCTCGCCTGCAGCAAGCACCCGCGATCGGTGCAGATGGCGTCGTCGAAGCACGGCAGCTCACACGAGCAGCCCTCGTCTTCGCCGTCGACGACGACGATCGAGAGCGACGCGCTGGCCTGAAAGGCGCGGTCGTCGCTGACGGTGACGGCGACCTCGTAGGTGCCGGCGGCGTCGAAGACGTGAACGAAGACGTCGTCGTTGGATTCGGCGTCGCCGCTGCCGTCGCCGAAGCCGTAGACGAAAGCGAGGACGCCGCCGTCTTCGTCGAAGGATCCGCTGGCGTCGACGTCGACCCTGGCGCCGCTGACGGCCAGCTGCGGCACGACCAATTGCGCGATCGGAAAGTGGTTGTCGCCCAGCGTCGGCGGCTCGTCGCCGCAGCAGCCGGCGACGACGAACGGCACGGCGAGCAGAGGCAAGGCGCGCAAACTCATGCGGGGTTCTCGACGTCGATGAAGGTGGCAGGCACGCCGCGCTCATTCAGCACGCGCGCGAGGCCGCGGGCACCGAAGCGCTCGGTGGCGTGGTGTCCGAGGCCGACGAAGCCAACGCCAGCTTCGTCGGCGACGGCTTTGACGTATTCGGTGACTTCGCCGGTGACGTAGGCGTCGAGGCCGGCGGCGACGGCGTCGTGTAACAAATCGGGCGCGCCGCCGGTGCACACACCCACTGTTCGAATTGTGCGCTTCAGGTCGCCAAAGGCATACACGTGGGCGCCTTCGTCGACGACGTTCTTTTTGGCGCGCTCGATCAAACCCGACAATGAAGCCGCGGGATCGAGGGTGCCTTGCAGTCCAATGAGTTGGCCTTTGTAGGTGCCGAACGGCTTGAGGTCTTTGAGGCCGAGCGCGTCGGCGAGCCCGCGGTTGTTGCCGAAGTCGGGCTGGGCATCGAGCGGCAGGTGGTAGGCGAACAGCGAGATGCCGTGGGTGATGAGCAGCTTCACGCGCTGCAAGAGCCAGCCGTCGAGCTTCTTGATGCCGCCGCCCCAAACGATGCCGTGGTGCACGACGATGGCGGGCGCCCGCACCGCGATGGCCTGCTCGATCAGCGCGCGGTTGGCGGTGACGCCGCAGACGACGGGTCCGGCGGCGGTGTCGACGTCGTCGGCGCCTTCGACCTGCAGTCCGTTTTCAGCGACGTCTTTGAAGCGCTGCGGCTGCAACAGCTCATCGAGCAGCTTCAACAGCTCGGCGCGCTTCATGCGTGACGCGCCCAAGCGCTCGGCCCGGCGACGACGTCACGGGGCTCGATTTCCCCCCGGTTTCGGGGGGGCAGGGGGGCCTTCTCCGGGCGCGCGGACACCCTCACGGGCACGCCGCGTCGGCAGCGACTTCGACGACGCTGGCGCCGACGCTGGTGATCGAGAACGCGCCCGCCGTGCGCCGCACGCGCGCGACCTCGACGGTCTGCGACGCGGTCATGGTCACGCAGAAGTCGCGCTCGATGTCGTCAAGGGTGACGCGCGCCCGCACCAACACCGGACCGGTCGCCAGGCAATCGTTCGCCGTCGCCGACTGCGCGAACGCCGAGCAGTCGAGGCCGCACGAGATGGGCTCTTCGTAGGGGTAGCAAGCGTTGGCCCCGCCGCAGTCGACGAACTGGCAGCAGGCCTCGTTGGTGCCCGCGCCGATGCTGGCGACGGTGGCGACGCAATCGCTGACCACCGTGGTCGACAAGATGAAGTCGCCGTCGGCGCCGCCGCCCTGGTGGATGATCTCTTCGTCGACGATGAATGGCGTGTCGCCCTGGCGCTGTTCGAGGCGTCCGGCCCGCCAGCGCGCCTGGCCCTGCACGCCGAGCGAGCACGGTGCGCAGTCGTCGCCGATGCCACAAGCGATGTTGGCGGGCTTGGCGCAGGTGTTCGCGCCGCTCTTGTACGAGATGTCGACGTTGGCCGGAGAGAACGGCGCCTTGCACTCGCAAGCGTCGAGGCCGATGCCGTCGTCGTCGGGGCCGGCGGAGAAGACGAGGGCGCCGTCTTCGATGGGCTGCGCGGCGTTGCCCGAAACCGCGAGGGTCTTCGCCGTGCCGTTGGCTGTGACGGTGATGGTGGCCGTCGTCGTGCCCGCCGCAGCAGGCGTGAACGTCACCGCCAACGCCGCCGAATTCGACGGCGCCACGCTCGCCCCGATCGCCGGAGCCGTCACCGCAAACGCCGCGTTGCTCGACGT
>JANNAY010000910.1:0-2290 GCA_031384945.1 Deltaproteobacteria bacterium | reverse complement strand
CGCCGCCGCCACCGGCTGGTTGGGCGTCTACGGCGCCATGGCCGGCTGGGTGCACGGACCGCTGCTCTTGTCGGCCCACGGCGGCGAAGACGGCGCCAACGCCGGATCCCTCGCCGCCCTCGGCATGGCCGCCCTCGGCGCGGCGTCGTTGTCGGGCTACAGCTTCTCGCGCGCCGACTCGCTGCCCCTCGCCCACACCGTCGTGCAGATGGGCACCCTCGGCGGCCTCGCCGGCTACGGCGGTGGGCAGCTCGTCGGCTTCGCCCCGACGTCGGCCGTCGCCTCGGCCAACCTGTCGTTCGTCGGCACCCTCGTCGGCACCGGCGTCGGCATTGCCATGGTCGAGACCCGTCCGCCGACCCTCGGGGCGCTGGCCGCCGGCATGACCACCGGCGTGCTGGTGGGGGCGTCGTCGGCGACGTTGGCGGCGTCGTACGGCTATCCCTTCGACGCGTCGCTCGGCGTCTTGCTCGTCACCGGCGGCGTCTCGGGCGGCGCCGCCACTGCGCTGCTCGCCCCGCAAGACATCGGCCTCTTTCCCGTCGCTGGCGCCGGCCTCGGCGGCTTCGTCGGCGGCGGCGGCGCTGCCCTCGTCGCCGCGGCGACGCAGGCCGACGGCTTCGACGAAAAGACCGGCTGGCTCGTCGTCTCGGGCACCGCCGTCGGCGTCGCCGTCGGCGGCGTCGTTGGCTGGCTGTTGCCCGTCGACTCTGACCCGCTGTTGTCGAGCACGCTGCGCTTGAACCCGCCGACGTTGGGCTTCGTCCCCGCCCTCGGCGCGCAGACGCAGGCGTCGCCCATCGCGATGCTCTCCGGCACCTTCTGAGCTGACCCGACGAAGCCGGAACCACGTCGTCGTCTTGCGTTGCTCGCCCCGCAGAGCCCCCAGTACCCCCGCTGCGCGGGGGCAAACCCAAATTCCACGACGCCCATCCCTTCAGAGAGGAGTCGCAGCGCGCCGCTCCGTCGTGCGCGACGGGAATTGCGGTCCGGCGTAGGGTCCGCCGACGTCGAGGGATCGCAATGCACACTGGGCTGATCGGGACCACTTTTGCTGGCCGCTTTCGCATCGTTCGCAAGCTGGGCGAAGGCGGGCAGAGCGAGGTCTATGTTGCGGTGCAAGAGGCGCTGGGGCGTGAGATCGCGCTGAAGGTGATTCGCGCTGACCTCGCCACCGACGCGAGCCAGATCGAGCGGTTCAAGCGCGAGGCGCAGCACATCGCCGAACTCTCGCACCCGCACATCGTCACGATCTTCGACACCGGCGTCGACAACGGCAACTTCTACATGGCGATGGAGCTGCTCAAGGGCGAGTCGCTGCGCGAGCGCATCGATCGATCGTTGGTCGAGAAGACCCCCATCGGCGTCGACGAAGCCACCGCCATCATCAAAGACACGCTGACCGCGCTGCAGGCGGCGCACGCCAAGGGCGTGGTGCACAGAGACCTCAAGCCCGAGAACATCTTTCTCGTCGACGCCGCCGGCCGCAAAGACTTCGTCAAGGTGCTCGACTTCGGCATCGCGCGAAAGCGCGACGACGCGACGACGCCGCAGACCGGCCCGCAGGTCACCGCCCAGGGGATGATCGTCGGGACGCCCGGCTACATCGCGCCCGAAGTGTTGATGGGCAAAGGCGCCGCCGACGACCCGCGCGTCGACCTCTACGCCATGGGCGTGATTTGGTGGGAGCTGCTGGCGGGCCGTCCGCTCTTCGAAGGCGTGACGCCGGTGTCGATCGTCATGAAGCACGCGTCGGAGCAGCCGTCGCCGCTGGGCCTCGTCGGCCGTGTGGTGCCGCCGCCCATCGAGCAGCTGATCATGTTGTTGCTCGAGAAAGACGCGGTGCTGCGTCCGACCGACGCCGCCAGCACGCTCGAGCGCGTGATGCGCGCCGAAAAGGCCAGCGCGCCCCAGCCCGTCAGCGGCGTCGTCGCTGCGCCGGCCACGCCAGCGGCAGCGTCGTCGGCGTCCTCTTTGTCGTCGGCGGCGCCGAACGCGTTGGCGCCGGCGCCGGTGGGGCACAGCTTCGCCGGCAACAGCGGTCCGCCGCCGGGGTTGCCCGAGCAGCCGAAGAAGCGCTCGGCCCTCGCCGGCTGCTTGATGGTCGGCTGCGGCGTGTTCGTGCTCGGCGGGCTCGTCACAGCGATCCTCGCCGTCGCTGGCGTGATTCATCTCGTTCAGCCGCCGGTGCCGGTGCCGGTGACGCGTCCGCCGGTGCCGGTGGTCGCGCCGGTGACGACGCCGGTGACGACGCCGCCGCCGGTGGCGACCACGAAGCCGCCGCCGCCGC
>JANNAY010000908.1:0-4469 GCA_031384945.1 Deltaproteobacteria bacterium | reverse complement strand
TTTAAGAAAATGCTTTCTCGCCGTGCGGCTCGCCCACATGGGCTTTTGGTCGAAGTCCCTCGTCGTCGGCGTCATCTGGGGCTTCTGGCACGCGCCGATCATCTTGATGGGCCACAACTACCCGCAGCACCCGGTGGCCGGCGTCTTCATGATGGTCGTGTTCACGACGCTGCTGGCCGGACCGTTTCAATGGGTGCGCGAGAAGGGCGACAGCGTGGTCGCGGCCTGCGTCGTCCACGGCTCGGTCAACGCCAGCGCCGGCTTCGCGGTGCTGTTTCTCAAGGGCGGCAGCGACCTCGTCGTCGGCGTCACTGGCGTCGCGGGCTTTGTCGTCCTCGCCGTCGTCAACGTCGCGCTGGCGATGGCGCGGCGGCCCTGAGCAGCCCTGAGCGACGTCAGTCTTGCGGCTTCATGAAGATGCAGCGGGCCTTTGAGCGGTGCTTCGCCGGCACCTGCGCCGGCGACGTGACGATGTTGGCGCTGCCGGTGTCGTCGTCGTAGGTGATGTATTCGCCGTCGACGCCGGTGAAGCAGTCGATGCCTTCGTTGTCGTTGACGGCTTGACCGCGCGCCATGCGCTGCACGCCCTGCACCACCGAGGCGATGGGGGCCGGCAACGCAGCCCCTTTGACGACGCGCCAGCCGATGACGAGGCCGACGACGACGACGACGCCGACCGCGACGCGTTTGGCGAGGGCTTCGAGCCAGCGCCAGTCTTTTTGCTTTTCGGGGTACCAGTCGCGCTCGTTCGCAGGTGTTTCAGCGGCCTGCGTCGACGCTGGCTTTCTCGGACGCTCGAGCTCGAGGCCGCTCGACACGCTCAGAGCACGCCAGAGGCGGGCGGCGGACGCAGCGGGTCCGTGTCGCCGAGGTCGCCGGTGTCGCCGTCGACGAGGGCGTCTGAGGGGTCGAAGAAGAAGTCGGGGTTGCCGTAGTAGGGGTCGATGGCGATGAAGTCTTCGTCGATGGTGACTTCGACGGAGGTCGTCGACACCGACGAGTCGGCGCCGGCGCAGTTCTGGGCTTCGCTCAACAGGTTGTCCATGCGGGCCTTGGACTTCTTGACCTTGCGAAACTCGCGGCGCGCCTGGGCCGTCTGCGACGTGGCGACGGCTTCGGCGAGGTCGACGTTGGCGTCTTCGGCGACGCGCAGCACGCCCTTCATGGCGGTGACGGGCTCGTTGACGCACGTGAGACGCAGCGCGTCTTTCTCGTCGCGGGCCTTTTTGACCTCGTCGAGGCCCTTCTGCAGCGAGATGCGCATCGAGCTCAGGGCTTCGTTGGCTTCTTCGCCGTATTTGGCGGCGGGGGTGTCGTCGGCGGCTTCGTCTTCTTCTTTTGCTGCTGCTTTCAGGTCGGCCTTGAGATCGGCAGGCGCGCCCTGGGCGAGCACGAAAGAACCGGCGCCCATGATGGCAGCGACGAAGAAGACAGGACGAAGACGCATGGCAACCTTCATAGACGAGGGGCCTCAGAGACGCCAGCGGGCGCAGAGTCGACGTGGCTTGGTAGCGATGGCGCGCCACATCGTTCAAGGTGCGGCCGTGACGAAGATCGTGCTCGCCTCTGCCTCGCCCCGCCGCAAAGCGCTGCTCGACGCTGCCGGCTGCGCCCCCGTCGTCCGCGCCGCCGACATCGACGAGACCCCCCGCACGGGTGAAAAACCGCGCCAACTGGTCGAGCGGTTGGCCAGCGAAAAAGCCGCCGCCGTCGGCGTCGACGCAGACGTCGTCGTGGTCGCCGCCGACACCACCGTCGCCCTGGGCGACACCATCCTGAACAAGCCCGTCAACGACGACGACGCGCGGCGCATGCTGCGGGCGCTGTCCGGGGTGACGCACGCGGTGTTCACGGGGTGGTGCGTGCGGCGCGGCGGGCGCGTGACGTCGGGGGTGGTCGAGACCGCGGTGCGGTTCCGCGCGCTGTCCGACGACGACATCGGCGCCTATTTGCAGACCGGCGAGCACATCGACAAAGCCGGCGCCTACGGCATCCAGGGCGCCGCGGCGGTGCTGGTGTCGTCGGTGCACGGCTCGCTGACCAACGTGATCGGACTGCCCATCGACGAGGTCCTCGCGGCCATCGCCTGCGTGTCAGAGGCGCAGGCATGAGCGTCGCCAGCGCCATCGGCACCGCCCTCGACGACGTGAGAGCCGAGATCGCGGCCGCCTGCGCGCGGGCCGGGCGGCCGACGTCGGCGGTGACGCTCGTGGCGGTCAGCAAAGGCCAGCCGTCGTCGACGCTGCGGGCCGCCTACGCGGCGGGACAGCGGCACTTCGGCGAGAACTACGTCGACGAATGGAAGCGAAAGCAAGCCGAGCTCAGCGACCTCGACGACGTCGTTTGGCACTTCGTCGGGCGTGTGCAGAGCGGCAACGCCAAAGCCATCGCCAAAGCCGCCCTCGTCCACGGCGTCGGATCGACGTCGCAGGCGGCGGCGTTGGCGAAAGAGGCGCAAAAGACGCAGACGACGCTGCCGGTGCTGTTTCAGGTCAACCTCGAGGGCGAAGACACGAAGAACGGGTTCACCGCGGCGTCGCTGTCGTCGTCGTGGCCTTCGTTGTCGACGTTGTCGGGGTTGCAGCCGCGCGGGCTGATGGCGATGCCGCTGGCCGACGATGTCGCCGTCGCGTTCGACGCCGTCGTCGCCGTCCGCGACGCCGTCTGCCCGGCGCTGCCTGAGCTGTCGTTTGGCATGAGCGGTGACTTTGTCGTCGCCGTCGAGCACGGGGCGACGATGGTGCGCGTCGGCACCCGCATCTTCGGCGCCCGCGCCTGAGACGACCTGAGACGGCGCTTCTGCGATGATGCGCCGTCCGCGAGCGCCCACCCCGACCCACACAGCAAGCACGGAGACGTCGCCATGAAAGTCACCATCATCGGCGTCGGCGGCCTCGGCTCGTCGCTCGCCCGCGGCCTCGTCCTCTCTGATCACGGGCGCCACTCCGACATCGAGCTGACGCTGTGCGCGCGCCGCCCCGGATCCCTCGACGCCTTTGCCGGCAAAGCCCGGCTCGCCTTTGACACCCAGGCCGCCGTCGAGGGCGCCGACGTCGTCGTGTTGGCCGTCAAGCCGAAGGGCACGCCCGAGCTGCTCGCCCACCTCAACGGCTTCATCGACGCCAACGCCGTCGTCGTCTCGTGCGCCGCCGGCGTCCCCCTGTCGCGCCTGCAAGGCCACCCCGCTGTCGCCCGTGCCTTGCCCAACGTCGGCGCCCAAGAGCGGGCGTCAACGACGGCGCTGTGCTTCGGCGCCGGCTGCTTGCCCGCCCGCGATCGGCCGCGGTTGCACGAGGTCTTCTCCGCCGTCGGCGTGGTCAGAGAGGTCGCCGACGAAGGCTCCCTCCACGTCGTCACCGCCGTCGGTGCCTCTGGACCTGCCTTCTTGCTGCTCGCCTGCGAGGCCCTCGCCGACGCCGGCGTCGAGGCCGGACTGCCGCGCGTCGAGGCTCTCGCCTGGGCGCGGGCCGCGCTCACCGCCGCCGCCGCCCGCCTCGACGACGGCGCCGAGCCGCAGGCGGTGCGCGCCACCATCACCTCGCCGGCGGGCACCACCGCCGCCGGCCTGCGCGCCCTCGAAGACCGCGCCGTCCGCGCCGCCTACGCCGACGCTGTCCGCGCCGCCGTCGCCCGATCGAAAGAGCTCTGACGGGTTGCCTGCGCCTTCGTCGGCAACTTCGCCCGACGCCGCCCGCGCTGGTTGTGTCGGCGAGGCCTGCGTTTTGCGGCGGGCATGCGCGGCGTGCTACCTCGACGAGAAACCGGTCCGCGGCGTCGCTCTTTTCAGGGCGCTGACGACGGACGCACCGCTTCGAGGCCCCACGTGCAGATCTCCTGCCCGAGCTGCTCTGCGCAGTACAACGTCGACGAGTCGCGCATCCCTCCGCAGGGTGTCTCGATCAAATGCCCGCGCTGCCAGCACCAGTTCGTGGTCCACGCCAACGCCTCCGTCTCCGGCGCCGTGCCCCTGCCAGGCGGTGGCGCCGTGCCCCTGCCAGGCGGTGGCGCCGTGCCCCTGCCAGGCGCTGGCGCCGTGCCCCTGCCCGGCGCTGGACTGGGCGCGGTCCCCCTCCCCGGCATGGGCGCCTCCGCAGTGCCTCTGCCCGGCATGGGCGTGTCGGCCGTCCCTCTGCCCGGCATGGGCGCCTCCGCCGTCCCGCTGCCCGGCGCGGGTGGACCGGGCGCTGTCCCCCTCCCCGGCATGGGCGGCAGCCCGGTGCCCCTCCCCGGCGGCTTCTCCGGCGGCGTGCCCCTCCCGGGCAACGGCGCGGTGCCGCTGCCCGGCGGCGGCAGCGTCCCCCTTCCGGGCGGCAGCGTCCCCCTGCCCGGCATGAGCGGGGTGCCGCTGCCCGGCAGGGGTGGTGTCCCGCTGCCCGGCGCGCCGTCGAAATCGTCGGCGGCGTCGTCGGCAGCAGTGCTGCCGTCGATGGATGACATCTTTGGCGGCAACGACAGCCCGCCGCCGCCGC
>JANNAY010000887.1:0-2085 GCA_031384945.1 Deltaproteobacteria bacterium | reverse complement strand
TCGGCGGCGGCTTCTTTGAAGAGCTCGATGGCGCCTTCGCGATCGCGGTGGCGAAACAGGCGCGAGAGGCCGAGGCGGTAGCGCATGTCGGCGGCGACGGCGCCCTTGTTGTCGACGTCGAGGTAGGCGCGGCGGGCCTCGTCGACCTTCTCGGGATCGCAGCCCCTCTGCAGCTCTTCGAGGGCGTGGTTCAGCGCCGCCATCGCTTCGTCGACGTCAAGCATGCCGACGCATTAGCACGCGATCTCTGGCCGCGGTGAGCGCCTGCACGGCGTGCTGCAGCGTGGCGACGTCGTTGCCGGCGAAGCCCAACCGCAAGAACGGGCGCGAGCGGCCATCGATGTAGAGCTGTGACGTCGGTTGCACCTTGACGCCCAGGGCGAGGGCGGCGGCGATCCAGCGGTCGACGTCGACGCTGTCGCCGAGGTGATGGCGCAAGAGCTCGACCAGCGCGTCGCGTCGTTCGCGGTAGACGCGGCGCATGCGGCGGGCGTGGCGCGCGACCTCGCCGTCGTCGAGCAACACCGCGAGCGCCGCCTCGACGAGGTGATCGCCCTGACGGTCGACGAAGCGGCGCGCGGCGACGACGGCGTCGACGACGACGCGCGGTGCGGTCAGCCAGCCAACCCGCAAGCCCGGCGCGAGAATTTTCGAGAGCGACCCGACGCTGACGACGACGCCGGCGCTGTCGCTGGCGATGAGGGGGGCGATGGGGCGGCCTTCGTAGTGAAATTCGTGGTCGTAGTCGTCTTCGATGACGACGACGCGGTGTCGCGCGCACAGCTCGAGCAAGCGCAGGCGCCGCGCCGCCGACAGCGTCACCGTCGTCGGGTACTGGTGGTGCGGCGTCACCACGATGGCCCGCACCCTGGTGTGCGACAGCAGCTCGGCGACGGCGTCGACATCGAGGCCGTCAGCGTCGACGGCGATGGGGGCGACGTAGGCGCCGCGGGCGAGAAACGCGCCGCGCGCCGGCGGATACCCGGGATCTTCGACGACGACGACGTCGCCGGGGCGCACCAGCGCGCGGGCGCACAGGTCGAGGGCCATCTGCGAACCACCGGTGATGACGACGTCATCACCAGTGACGGCGAGGCCGCGGCTCTCGCGCAACAGCGCGGCCACGCCCGACCGCAGCGCCGGCGCACCGGCGACGTCGCCGTAACCCAAGAGCGACGCGCTCTTCTTGCCCAGCAGCACCTCGCGAAACGCCCGCGCCAACGCCGCCCGCGGCAGCAGCGAGACGTCGGGCGTGCCCCCCCAGAGCGCGACCGCGCCTTCTGCGTCGTCGTCGTCGACGCTGACACCGCCCGCGACGTCGAAGCCGGCTTCGTCGTTGGATCTCTTCAGAGCCTTTGTGCGCAGCGGCGACGGCAGATCGGCGCTGATGCGCACGCCGCTCTTCGGCACGACGACGACGACGCCCTGGGCTTCGAGGCCTCTGACGGCGGCGTCGACGGTGCTGCGGTCGACGCCCAACGACGACGCCAGCGCGCGCGCCCCGGGCAGCCGATCGCCCTTGCGCAGGCGGCCGCTGCGCACGGCCGCGACCACCGCATCGACGATCTGCGCCGACAACGGCACGCCCCCAGGACCGCGGGCTCGACGGCGATCGACGTCGAGGACGAAGGGCAATCCGGCGCCGGGTCTGACCACGCGAGCCTCTAGCGCCAGAGAAATTCTGTCGACATTCTGGCTGGATCATCTTCTGCGATCTGGTGGTGTTCGTTCAACCAGAATGAACGCACGCTGCGCTGCATGAACAAGCCGCTCACGCTCTCGCCGACCGACCGAACCCAACTGCGCCGCCGCGCCGGCCGCGCCGCCGACGTGGCTGTCTTCGACGCCGTCTTGCAAGAGGCCCTGCTCTGCCACGTGGCCGTCGTCGTCGACGGCGCGCCGCTGTTGCTGCCGACGACGTTCGTCCGCCTCGACGACGAGGTCTTCGTGCACGGCGCCGTCGGCAACTTTTTGCTGCGCGCCTGCGTCGACGCCCCCGTCTGCTTCACCGCCGTCGTCGCCGACGCGCTCGTCTTCGCCAAGAGCGCCGCGCACCACTCGATGAACTACCGCTCCGTCGTCGCC
>JANNAY010000872.1:0-10808 GCA_031384945.1 Deltaproteobacteria bacterium | reverse complement strand
CTCGCGCTGTCGTTCGGTCTCGCCACTGATCGCGCCGACCCCGCGCCGCTCGCCGGCTACAAAGGGCGCTTGCGCGCGGGCCTGCTCGCCGACGCTGACAATCTCGTGCTCAGCGCCGACCTGCACGCCGGCATCTCGTCGATCGCGCTCTTGCCGTTGCCGCGCGTCGGCCTCGGCGGCGCCGCCACCTTTCGCCTCTACCGCGGCGAGGTGTTGACCTGGGACGTCAAGGCCGACCTCGACCTCGACGTCGTCATCATCGCGCCGTCGCCGGGCATCGGCTTGTCGACCGGACTCTCGTGGCGCTTCGGCGTCCTCGAATTCGGCGCCCGCGTCGGCGTCGACGCTGACGCCGTCGTCGCTGTGATCGTGAACACGGCCGGTGCGGCGGTCTTTCTCAACGTCTTTGCCGGCGGGCGCTTCTGATCTGACTGCGGCTGTCACAGATCCACCGCGTGCAGCGCTCTCACTGCAAACGCCCCCGTGGGGCGAATGGAGTGTTCATGCGCGTGCTTGTTTGCCTTGCTGTGGTTTTCGTCGTCGTCGCCGCCAGCGGCTGTGCTCCCAACGTGGTCGGCGTCTGGGGCGGCGACACCAGCGACTGCACCAACGCCAACGACGACGGCACTGGCGTGACGCTCAGCGTGACGTCGCAGGGGCAGGGCACGGTGGCGACGGCGCTCGGTTTTGCCGACAGCGACACCGCCGTGGCGTGCGAAGGCAAAGGCGGCGACCTCGACGACCTCGAGAACGTCGCCTTCACCCAAGACCTCGACTGCGACGGCCGCGCCATCGCCTACGTCGTCGACCTCGCCCACGTCGACGACGACACGCAGCGGGGAACCGTGCGGTTCACCGTCGATGGCGGCGAGCCGCAGACATGCAAGCTGACCGCGACGCGTTGAGGTGCAGCGATTGACGATCCCTTGAGACAACGACAGCAGCGGCCCCTTGCTCGACGACCTCGACGACGATGCGCTCATGACCGCGGCCCGCGCGGGCGAGGTCGCGGCGTTCTCGGCGCTGCTGCGTCGTCATGAGCGCGCGGTGCTGCGCTATCTCGTGCGGGCGTTGCCCGATGCGGAGGAGGCTCGCGACGTGTGTCAGGACGTCTTTGTCGAGGTGTGGAACCGCCGCGCGCGCTACGAGGCGCGCGGCTTGTTTCAAGCGTGGCTCTTTCGCCTCGCCCGCTCGCGCGCGACCAGCCGCGGGCGTTTTCTGCGCGTGCGCCGGCTGTTTGCCGACGCCCGCGGCGCCGAGGCCCGCGGCGCTGACGACGTCGACAACCGCGCCGCTCCTGACGCCGTGCACGAAGAGCGGGCGCGGGCCGCAGCGCTGCGCGGCGCGCTCGACGCGCTGCCGGCGACATTGCGCGACGCCGTCGCCCTCCGCCACGGCGCCGGCCTCGATCACCGCACCATCGCCAGCATCCTCGCCGTCGACGAGGCCACCGCCCGCCAGCGCGCTTGTCGCGGGCTCGCGCTGCTGCGTGCACGCCTGCAGGGGGCGTCATGACCGACATGCATCCCACGGATGAAGAGCTGGCCGCCGTCGTCGATGCGGGCGTCGTCGATGCGGGCGTCGTCGCTGGCGCGGGCGTCGTCGCTGGCGCGGGCGTCGTCGGCGCGGGCGTCGTCGCTGGCGCGGGCGTCGTCGCTGGCGCGGGCGTCGCTGGCGCGGGCGTCGCTTCAGCTGTCGCCCATGTCGCCGGCTGCGACGTCTGCGCGGCGCGGGTGTCGGCGCTGCGCGCGTTGTCGCGTCAGTTGGCCTCTGTCGAAGCGCCGTCGGTCGCTGCGGCGGTGCTGGCGCGCATCGAGCACGTGCCGTGGTGGCGCGCGCCGTCGTCGTGGACGGCGCTGGCAGCGGCTGCGTCGTGCGTCACGTTCTTCATGCTCGCGCCCTCGACGCTCACGGCGCGCGGCGCCGGATCGACGTCGCTGCTGGCGGTCGTGGCCGACGGCGTCGCCGTCGACGACGGCGCGGTCATCGCCGCCGACGCCGCCCTGCGCGCAGACGTCATCCGCGCCGGAGCCGCCGTCGTCGTGGTCGCCGTCGACGCCGCCGGCGACGTGCACTGGCTGCGGCCGGCGTTTGTCGACGCGCGGCACCCGCCGTCGTGTCCGACGGCGACGACGTCACCGCGTGACATCGGCGCCCAGACGGTGGCCTTTGACCTTCCCCCAGGACCGCTGGTCGTGCGCGCCGTCGCCGTCGACGCCGGCTGCGACGTCGGCGCCCTCGACGTCGCCTTCACCGCCGGCGACGTCGGCCGCGTCGTCGACGAGCTGCGGCTGCAGGTGCGGCGATGACGGCGTCGCCGCTGCTGCTGCTGCTCACGTTGCTGTCGTCGACGTCGACAGCAACGGCAACAGAGACCGCGCCGTCGCACGTGGTCGCGCTGGTGATCGGCAACAACGCGGGCGGCGCGGCGCTGCCGGCGCTGGCCTACGCCGACGACGACGCCGTGCGCATGGCGGCGCTGCTCGAAGAGACCGGCGCGCGCGTGCACCTCTTGACGCGCATCGACGACGATACCGCCCGCCGCAGCGGTGCTGTGACCGCGACGCCGCCGACGCGCGCGGCCTTTGACGCCGCCGTCGTCGACGTCGCCGCCGACGTCGCAGGCGGCGC
The DNA here is from genome assembly GCA_031384945.1 of Deltaproteobacteria bacterium. GTDB lineage: Bacteria > Myxococcota > UBA727 > UBA727 > VGSZ01 > VGSZ01. The sequence continues at coordinate 8,177 of JANNAY010000872.1, read as the reverse complement.
TGGCGACGCTGTCTTCGTCCTCTACTTCGCCGGCCACGGCGACGCCGAGCGCGGCGCCGGATCGCTGGCGCTCGAGGATGCGCGGCTCGTCTACGACGACCTCAAGGGCGCCATCGACGTCGTCGCCGCCAAGACGACCCACGTCGTCATCGACGCATGCAACGCCTTCTTCGTCGTCCACGCCCGCGGCGCCGGCGGCCGCGCCTGGGCGACGGCGCAGACGGCGGGGGCGGCGTTGTCGTCGACGAAGTCTGACGTCGGCCTCTTCGTCTCGACCAGCGCCGAGGCACAGGTCTACGAGTGGAGCCAGCTGCAAGGCGGCATCTTCAGCCACGCCTTGCGCAGCGGACTGCGCGGCGCCGCCGACGCCGACGTCGACGGTGTCGTCACCTACGCCGAGCTCAGGGGCTTCATCGACGTCGCCGTCGCCGACATCGACAACACCGTCTACGTGCCGCAGCTGTTCGCGCGCCCGCCGGCCCACACCGACGCGCTGCTCGACCTGCGGCTGGCGACGCATCGGTCGGCGCTGCCGTCGTCGTCATCGCGGCAGGCCGTGCGCGACAGCAACGGTTCGATCGCCATCGAGCTGCACGCCGAGCCCGGCTTCACGCCACTGCTCGTGTTGCCTGCCGACGCCGCGCTCCTCGAGACCACCACCAACGATGGCAGCTGGATCGAGCAGCCGCTGCCATCGTCGACGTCGACATCGTCATCGTCATCGTCATCGTCATCGTCATCGTCATCGTCATCGTCATCGGAGATGCAGACCGCGCGGGCGCGCGGACCGGCGGGGTTGCTGTCGCGGCTGTTCGCGCGGCCGTTTGGTCCAAGAGCGTTGCAGACGACGACGTCGACGCCAGCGCCGCCGACAGTGTTCGGCTTGACGCAGGCGCAGCAGAAGAGGCTCGAGCTGCACCTGACGACCATGCGCGACGACGCCGCCCGTACGCGCGAGATCGGCCGGTGGTCGTCGACGGCGCTGGGGGCATCGTCGGCGCTGGGCCTGGGCATCGCGAGCGGCGTGATGGCCGCGCGCAAAGACAACGCAGCGGCGATCCTCACCGGTGCCGTCGGCGTGGGCCTCGCCGGACTCGCCGGCGTCAGCGCGCTCGGCTGGCTGTCGTTCGAGAGCGAGGCCGAGGTCGCGGCGTCGGCCGTGCTCGACGCGCCACCGTCACAGACGCAGGCAGAGCGCGCCGCCCGCGTCGCCCTCGCCACCGACGCCATCACCGCCGCGTCGTCATCGTCGACGTCGACGCGCTTCACCGTCGCCGTCGTCGGCGCGGTCACCGGCGTCGTCGCCACCGGCTTTGGCGCTGTCGTGTTCGCCTGTCCGACGTGCTTGTCGGCGTCGGCGTCGCCAGAGACAGCGCGCGCCGAGGGCATGGGCCTGATTCTCGCGGGGGCGGTCAGCGCCTCGGCGGCGACGTTCGCGGCGCTGCAGCCCACCGACGCCGCGCGCCTCGAGGCGCTGATGCGCGATGACCCAGAGTCGGTGTTTGCCCCTCCGTGAGCGCTGCCGTGAGCGCTGCCGTGAGCGCCGCCCCAACGCGCATCCGAGAACCATGGCTTTCGGATGCGCCACAGCAGCGATCGGCAACACCTGGGGCGGCTGGCTCGTACAACACACCGAGGTCTCGAAGATGAAGCTCGCGCTGCTGTTGTTGTCGTCGGTCACTGCGCTCTTCGCTTGCAGCGCTCCGGCCGGTAAGCCGGCCAAAGAGGTCACCATGACGTCATCATCGTCCGCGTCGTCGTCGTCGAAGCAGTACCCGAAGCCCGCCGACGCCGAGCTGAAAAAGAAGCTCACCACGCTGCAGTGGCGCGTCACGCAAGAGGCCGACACCGAGCCGCCGTTTCAAAACGCCTACTGGGACAACCACGACGAAGGCATCTTCGTCGACGTCGCCACCGGCGAACCGCTCTTCTCGTCGAAAGACAAGTTCGAGAGCGGCACCGGCTGGCCGAGCTTCACGCAGCCCATCGAAGCCGGCCACGTCGTCGAGATCGCAGACAACGCCTACGGCATGGTCCGCGTCGAGGTCGTCAGCGCCTCGGGCCGCTCGCACCTCGGACATGTCTTCGACGACGGTCCGGCACCGACGGGCAAGCGCTACTGCATGAACTCTGCGTCGCTGCGCTTCATTGCCAAGAAAGACCTCGAGAAAGAGGGCTATGGCCGCTTCGCCAGCGTCGCCGTCGCCGCACACGTCGACGGCGGTGGCGACAACACGTGCGTCGCGCCGCTGCCCGGCGAGAAAGCCGGCTGCGCGACGACGCTGACGACGGTCATTCTCAGGGGCAAGGCGTCGGCGACGGCGTGGTCGGGCCTCGCCGGCGTCATCGAAGCCGTCACCGGCACGACGACGGGCAACGCGCCCGCGCTGCGCGTGACCTTCGATGACGAAGAGCTCTCGCTCGCCGCGGTCAGCGTGCGCGCGAAGAACGAAGGCCTCGTCGTCATCGATGGCGGCGACAAAGCGCCCTTCAGCGCGAAGTAGTGCGCCATCGAGCGGCCTCGAGCGTCAGCCGCTGACAACGACATCGACGGCGTGGGCTTCGGCGCCGTCGGGAAATTCCCAGCGCGAGAGCATGCGCTCGATGGCCGCGGCGGGCACGCGGTCGTCGTCGCGTTCGCGGTTGCGGGCGGCGATCACAGAAGCGGCGGCTTCAAAGGCGACGACCCTGACCCGGGCGCCGTAGGCGTCGGCGATGTCGACGACGTTGCCGCGCAGGTTGCGGCTCAGGCTCGTCGCGTTCCACACCGCGGGCTGGTGTTTGCGCAGCCGCTCTTTCAAGCGCTCGCGCGCGACGTCGACGACAGCGCGTTGGGCGTCGGCGGCGTCGACGTCGAGCTCTTCGCGCAGGGCGTCGAGCGAGATGACGCTGTCGGCCTCACAACGCCCCTCTTGCAACGCGTTGTGAATCCAGCGGCTCTTGCCTGAGGCGGGCAGGCCAGAGACGAGCGTGACGGTGCAGCGGGTGTCGTCGTAGGCGGCGTCGAAGCGCGTGCGCCGCTCGTCGCGAAAGTAGCGAAAGCGGGCGTGGTCAGAGGCAAAGGCGTAGGCGCTGTCGACGACTTCGAGGTCGGCGGCGGCGACGCGAAACAGCTCGATGGCATCGAGAATCTTTTGCGTGTCGCCGCAGGTGCGTCCACGGATGTCGGCTTCGGCGACGAGGGCGAGCCAGTCGGCGCGGCAATTTTCGGCGAGCCGCAAGAGCCCGCGCTCGGCGGCGCGCTCGCCTTTGTCGACGAGAAAGAACGGCACCTGGTGCCAACGGATCAGCCCGCAGATGGCCTCGCGCTGTCGCCACGGCAGCCCCATCTCCCACAGCAAACGGCGCGCGGTGACGGCGCCCTTCGTCGAGTGTCCCTTGGCGGTGACGCGGCCGTTGTCGTCGACGACGGTCGTCCATGGTTTGGCGACGTCGTGCAGCAGGCAGGCGACGAAGACGCAGGCGCGGCCGTCGTCGTCGAGGGCGCGGTAGCCGGGTAGGGCACACAAGCTCTCGATCACCATCTGCGTGTGCAGGCCGACGTCGCCCTCGGCGTGGTGAACGGGATCTTGCGGACAGTCGCGCAAACGCCGCAGCCAGTCGTAGCGCCCCTCGAGCGCCGCGTGGTCGACGCGCCAGTGCGGCGCGCAGGGCACGACGTCGAGCAGGCTCATGACGCCCCTCGGTCGACGCCTGCGCCGTAGATGTCGACGCCGACAGCGAGGCCGTTTTCGACAATCGGACGTCCGAACCAATGCGATTCGGACGCGACCACCGTCTGCAGAAACGACGCGCGCACCCACTTGCAGCGGTCGACGACGACGCCGTCTGCGCCTGCGCCTTCTTCGACCTTGACGTAGAGGCCTTCCATCGCGTCAAAGGCGTCGGTGTCTTTGACGGTGCGTTCGACGTCGACGTGGGCCGCCGACGCCGCCGCCAGCCGCAGCGCCTCACGCCACCGCGGTGTCTTTGCCGTCGACGGGCCGACGAGCGCGAGCAATTCATCCAACGACGAAAACGCGCGCTCGGCCAGCACCGGAACACTCACGATCGGCAGGTCGCGCAACAGCAGCCGGCGCGCTGTCGTCGACAGGTGCACCTCGCGCTCGCGGTCGTAGACATCGAATTCGAGAAAGTAGTGCGGCAGCGCATCGTAGAAGACGGTGTGCTTGGCGAAGCACCATTCTCCATACACGACATAGCGGCGGCCGAGCACCTCGCGCAGCGCGGCTTCGTGCACGCGCGCCCAGCGCTTGAAGGGCTCGAATGACTTTTCGCGCGCGCCCCCGCGCAGGTAGTGACCGCGCGACTGCAGCAACAAGGCGTCGTCGTCGTCGAAGCTGACGGCGGCGTTTTGTCCGTCGACCTTTTCTTCGACCACGAGGGGCCTGCCGCGCAGCTCGCTGAAGCGAACGCCGCAGAGGTCTTCGTCGCCCTCTTGCAAGCGAGACGTCTCGAGGTGCGGCGTGCGCGGGTATTTGCGGATGGCGAGGGTCATGGCCGCCTCGCGAACTCGTGGCAGCGTCGCGCACGCGACACCTCACCCGGCGCTGCGCGCCACCCTCTCACGCTTCGCGGAGAGGGACGCCCCGATCGCCATCGAGCGAGCAGCGGGCGGCGGTCGTGACGTCGTCGCGAGCGCGGGGCAGCGTCGTGGGCGATGGATCCCGAAAGCAGCGCGCGACGGTGGCTGCGCACTGGCAGCAACGCTGCGCCCGCCACCCGCTGCTCGCTCGACGCTGATCGGTGATGCCCTCTCCGCGAAGCGTGAGAGGGTGGCGCGCAGCGCCGGGTGAGGTGCTGCGTGCGCGACGCTGCCGCGCGCTCGCAAGGTTTGGCGGCGGCACTCATACGCTCACCACAAAGTGGCGCTGTCATCGTCGGCATGCGACCACGACAACGTGACGACCAGCATCGGCACGCTGCACGAAGGAGCGCTGCACAAGGCGCTCAAGCAGTGGCTCGCGCGGCCCGGCGACCTCTTCGAGCACGCCGTCGACGGCTACATCGTCGACGTCGTGCGCGACGATCTCTTGATCGAGATCCAGACCGGCGGGTTTGCGCCGCTGCAGAAGAAGCTGACGAAGCTGCTCGAGACCCACCGCGTGCGCCTCGTCGCCCCGCTCGCGCGCACCACCGTCATCGAGCGCATCGACGGCAACGGCGTGCGCCTCTCGCGCCGCAAGTCGCCGAAGCAAGGCCGCATCGAGCACATCTTCGAGAAGCTGGTCAGCGTGCCCTCGTTGATCGGACACAAGAACCTCGAGATCGAGGTCATCGAGATCGTCGAGGCCGAGCGGCGCGTGCACCAGGAAGGCCGCGTCCGTCGACGCAAAGGCTGGGTCATCGTCGGCCGCGACCTCGTCGACGTCGTCGAGCGCAACTTGATCCGCGGGGCCGCCGACCTCGCGGCCCTGCTGCCAGCGTTGCTGCCCGCGCAGTTCTCGACGGCTGACCTCGCGCAGCAGTCAAAGCTCCCACGCTCGATCGCGCAGCAGATGCTCTACTGCTTGCACATCGCCGAGGCGGTCGAGCGCGTGGGCAAGACGGGCAACGCTCACCTCTACCGTCGCCTGCTCTGAGCAGCGTCAGGACGGTTCTTTGTCGAGCACGTCTTTCGCGGTCTTCGTCCCGAGCTGCTGCGCGAGACCGATCAGCAGGCCTTCGGGGCCGCGGACGTAGCAGAGCCGGTACACGCCCTGAAAGTCGACGACCTCGCCGACGAGCTGCGCGCGCGCGCCGAGGCGGGCGAGCGTGGCGTCGAGGTCGGCCACGCGAAACATCACGCGCAGATAACCGAGCGCGTTCACCGGCGCGGTGCGGTGATCGGCGATCGTTGCCGGGCGGATGAAGCAGGAGAGCTCCAACCGGCTGTGGCCGTCGGGGGTGACCATCATCGCGACGTCGACGGCTTGGTCGCCGAGGCCGGTGACGCGCCCGGCCCACTCGCCTTCGATGCGCGAGCGGCCTTCGACCACGAGGCCCAGGTCTTTGAAGAAAGAGACGGCGTCGTCGAGGTTGGCGACGACGATGCCGACATTGTTCAATTCTGGAAGTTGCTCTTTCGTCATCGTGCGCCGGAGATGGCCCGACGGGCCCGTCGCGACAACGCTCCGCGTGACACGGTTACAGTCGCGAGACGCAGACGAGCCACAACAAGACAACGGTGAAGGCCTGGTCGTCGTTCACAGCTGCGAGCTGGGCGTTCGCTCTGCAGAGCCACGGCGCGCGTTGACCACGTAGAGCGCGGCGAAGACGTAGCCGAGCACCACCGACGGCGCGATGGTGCGCAACACCTCGGGCGTTCCGTTGAGCAGGTGCACTGCGAGGTGCACCAACGACGACGCGGTCGGCGGCAAGAGCCCCGCCAGCAAGAGCCCACCGCGCCACGCGCGCAGGCGCACGAGCAGTCCTTCGATGCCGCCGGTGATGACGAGCGTCGTCGTCGCTGACGACAACGCCTGCACGAGCCCCGCGCGGGCGGCGACGGCGGTGCCGTGGTCGCGGTTGGCCAACGCGGCCCAGGCGCCGTAGAGCACAAAGGCGACCACCGTCAGCCGCAGCACGCGCTTCTGCACGGCCGTCACAACTGCTCCTGAGCGCGTGCCCATCGGCCCCGCCCGCGCTGCGCCGACCCCTCGCCGGACGGCGTCAGAACTGCCAGCCGAGCTCGACGTCGAAGCCGCCGGCCCAGACGTTCTCGAGGCCGACGCTGCTGAAGCGGCTGCCGGTCTTGTCGACGGTGCCCGGCGTGTCGTCATCATCGAAGCCGAGGCGGAACGACCGCTGCGCCGCGACGTTGATGAACATGATGGGCAAGACCTGCAGGCGCGCGCCAGCGAACAAGATCTCGTTGTCGGTGTTGAACGAGAAGAGCTGGTCGACGTTGCTGCCGTCGAAATTGCGAAAGTGATAGCTCGCGAACAGCTGCACCCAGCCAAGCCCTTGCGACTCGACGTGCAGCGCCAGGTTCTTCGCTTTGATGCCTTCGTCGGCATCGCCGAGGGCGTAGGCGTCTTCAAAGGCGGCGGTGAAGGCGACGGCGTCGACCCAGCTGTAGCTGGCCTCGAGGTAGTAGCCGAGGCGCATCGGGTCGTCTTTCTGCGAGGCGAGATAACCAATCTTCGTGGGCAGCGTGGCCCGGTTCTCACCAAATCCGAATTGAAAGCGGTCAACTTCGTACATCGTGTTGAAGTATGACGGCAGGTACGTCGGCTGAAAGGCGCGGCCCTCGAGGCGCACGCGAAAGGCGTGGGCGGCCTTTTTCTCGCGGGGCTTGCGGCCGGCCTTGACGTCGTCATCTTCTTCTTCGATCGGCCGCAGCGGCGTCTCGCCCAGGCTGACGCGCATGAGGCCGCCGACGGTGCCGCCGCCGCCGTCGAAGGCCGCGAATCCGGCGGCTTCGGGGTCGGCGCTGCTGTCTGCTGGAAAGAACAGGTGCGAATAATCGCCATATACTTTGACGTCGACGTTCTGCACCTTCAACACCTTCACCTCGGTGTCGAAGCCGATGCCCTGCACGACGTCGCCGACGGGGTTGATCTTGTTGGTCCACACCAGCTGGTTGGCGGCGTCGACCTCGAGCTGACGACGTTGGTCGGCGGGGTTTCTGCGGCCGAGCAGCCCGGTCGGTGAGTTCAAGTCGGTGACGTAGCTGGCGCCGATGGACCAGCTGTCGGCCACCATGTCTGCGTAGCTGCCGTCTTCGGTGACGCTGCCGGCGATGCCGCTGACGATGCCCATCGGCTTGATGAAGGCGAGACCGCCCATGAGGCGGGGCAGCGGGAAGGGTCCAGCCATGACCTCGACGCCGCCGTAGTCGCCGTAGCCGTCGACGGTGGCGAAGAGGTTGTCTTCGTCGATGTCGAGGTTCGGGTTGTAGCGGCGCACCAGCTGACCGTGGCCGACCGTGACGGCGTGGACGCGGCTCACGTCGACGTAGAAGTGGTCTTCTTTCTTGCCGTACGTCAGATAGCGAAGGGGACGCAGGAAGTCTTCGATCTGGTCCCAGTCTTCAGTGCGAAAGTTGCCGAGGCCGTTGAAGACGTCGCCAGCGGGGTCGCCGCCGAGCACGTCGATGTCGTTGAGGTCGGCGATCTGAAAGCGCAGCGGCGCGCCGAGACCGAGGCCGAAGTCGCCGAACTTCAAGTTCAGGTCGGGTCGGACGACACCGTAGT
>JANNAY010000845.1:0-2370 GCA_031384945.1 Deltaproteobacteria bacterium | reverse complement strand
TACAACGACGCGGCCGGGCAGGGGCGCCTTCTGGTTGCCATCGAGCAGGGCGCCTTTGACCTCGCCACCGAGCATGGCTTCGCAGCGCTCGAGCGAGATGGCCATGGCCTCGAGCGAGGCGCGCAGGATGTTGATCTCGTCGATGCGGGCGGCTTCGACGACGGCGACGCCCCAGGCGCGGGCGTGCTGCTGGATGAGCGGGAACAGGGCTTCGCGGGCGGCTTCGTCGAGGGCCTTGGAGTCGTTGAGCGCGAGCAGCGCCTCGGGCAGCGGCTCGGGCAGGACCACGCAGGCCGCGACGACGGGGCCGGCGAGGGGGCCACGGCCGGCTTCGTCGAGGCCGCCGACAGCGCCGTCGAGATCGCGGGCCAGCATCACAGCGGGATCTTCGGTGTCGAGGAGAAACAAGGCCGGTTGTTCCAGCTTTTTGCCCTTTTTTGTCGCCATGAGCGGACCCTACCGCGCTGGACTGGGGCCGCGAGGCCCTCGGTTCGAGCGGGTGCTTTCACCCCGACGGACGGCTGCCCGCCTGAACACGCAGCCTGAACTTGCTGACCGTCCCGTCGTCGGTATCTTGTGCTCCGTTCCGGGACTGCTACACCCCAGCGCCCCACTGCCCGATCTCCGAGCTGCACGTCGCTGCATCCCTTCAGCAGGGCCGACGTGAACCTCATCGCTTTCGCACCCGAGAAGAAGAAACCGATGGCCACGAACGCAAAGACGCAGACGAAGACGCAGAAGGCCCCGCAGAAGACGCCGGCAAAGGCGCCCCCGCCGCCGCCCGCGAAGTCGGCGAAGGCAGCGACGCCGCCGCCGAAGACCGAGAAGGCGCCGAAGGCCGCGCCTGCGGGCCTCGACTTCGTCGTGCCCGATACCTCGCGCTCACGCCCGGCCCGTCGCCGTGGCAGCGGCGTCGACGGCGCCCCTGCTCCACGTCGCTCGTCGGGCACGAAGAAGGCCGCCGCCAAAGATGACGTTCCCGTCGTTCGCGCGCCGTCGCGCCCGATGAGCGAACGCAAAGAGATGAAGCGGCTTGTCTTGCGCGGCAAAGACAAGGGCTTCGTCACCTTCGACGAAATCAACGAATCGATGCCGCCCGACGTCACGACGTTGTTGCTGCTCGAAGACACCATCGCGCTGCTCGCCGAAAACGAAGTCGAAGTCGTCGACGACGTTTCGAAGATGGGCGAGGCGCAGGCTGCGCCGGTCAAGGGTCAGCTCGTCGAGAGCACCGAGACGCAAGAAGAGACCGTCGACTACGCCGAGATGTCGCGCGGCAACGATCCCGTGCGCATGTACCTGCGCAAGATGGGCAGCGTTTCGTTGCTCACGCGTGACGGTGAAGTCGAGATCGCGAAGCGCATCGAAGAAGGCGAGCTCGAGGTCCTCGACGCCGTCCTCGGCACGCCCATCTGCCTGGCTGAAATTCTCGACCTCGGTGACCGCCTGCGCAAGGGCAAGATCCGCGTCAAAGAGATCGTCAAAGAGAACGAGTCGGGCGAAGACGGCCAGACCCTCGAGTTCGACGAGCCGAAGGTCACCGAGCGCGCGCTCAAGATCGTCGGCACGCTGCAGCGCCTGAAGAAAGAGCACGACACCGTGCTCGAAGAGCTCAGCGCCGATCCCAAGATGGGCGTGAAGCGCAAAGACGAGCTGCAGAAGAACGCCGCCGGCTTTCTCGCCGAGATCGTCCAAGAGCTGCGCGACCTCAAGATCAACAAGCGTCAGATCGACCGCATCGTTCAGCGCATCAAGGTGCTCGTGCGCCGCGTGAACAAGGCCGAGTTCGAGGTGCAGGCCATCGAGCGCCAGGCCAACGCCGACACCATCTTCGTCAAGGGCGAGCTGCGCAAAGCCCGCGAAGACGAGTCGCTGCTGCACCGCTTGACCAAGAAGTGGGGCGCCGACGTCGACACCCTGCTCGAGTGGGACCGCACGATCGCCATGGCGATCAACCGCGTGAAGCGCGTGCAGGAAGAGGCCGCCATGGACCTCGAGACCCTGCGCGAGGCCTACCGCCGCATTCAGAAGGGCGAGCGCACCGCTGAGCGCGCCAAGGCTGAGCTGGTTGAAGCCAACCTTCGTCTCGTGGTTTCAATCGCGAAGAAATACACGAACCGCGGCCTGCAGTTCTTGGACTTGATTCAAGAGGGCAACATCGGCTTGATGAAGGCCGTCGACAAGTTCGAGTACAAGCGCGGCTACAAGTTCTCGACGTACGCCACCTGGTGGATTCGTCAGGCCATCACCCGCGCCATCGCCGATCAGGCCCGCACCATCCGCATCCCGGTGCACATGATCGAAACCATCAACAAAATGAATCGGATATCCCGACAAATTTTGCAAGAGACCGGGCAAGAACCCGATCCG